>NZ_JADDYK010000100.1:0-52123 GCF_015163615.1 Vibrio sp. OPT18 | reverse complement strand
CACTATTGCCATAGAGTCTGTCATTTTTGACGTGCGATAAAAACTACAGAGTATTCATAATATCCCTACACCGCAACACACCAAATACAAAGGTATAGACAATGAAGAACACTGCATTACTACTTATCGACTTTCAAAATGACTACTTCCCTTCATACGAGGGTGCAAAGTGGGCACTGTCTGAAACGGAAAAGGCAGCCGAAAAAGGTGCTCAGTTATTACAGGCTTTCAGAGACAAGCAACTTCCTGTGGTTCATGTACGCCATGAATTTCCGACCAACGAAGCACCCTTCTTCTTGCCAGATTCAGACGGTGCTCAAATCCACAACAGCGTGACTCCGCTAGAGGGTGAACCTGTTATCGTAAAGCATCAAATCAATAGCTTTAGAGATACGGAACTGAACAAGGTGCTAAAGAATCAAGGCATTGAGAAACTGATCATCGTTGGGGCAATGAGCCACATGTGTATCGATGCTGTGACTCGTGCAGCAACCGATTTAGGCTATGAATGCCACGTAGCGCATGATGCTTGCACTACCTTAGACATGGAATTTAACGGTATTAAGGTTCCCGCTGCGCATGTCCATGCCGCATTCATGGCAGCATTGAGCTTTGGCTACTGCAATGTCGCGACGGCCAGCGAGCTTGAAAGCCAACTTTAGTAAAGCTCAAAACCGCCCACATGGGCGGTTTTGTCTATCTTCAAATCAGAGTCAGCTTCCAAGCAATTCTTTCAGGCGCAAAAAAGGCCCCTATTGAGGAGCCTTCTTATCAGAGTCAGTGATCACTCAGTTTGGACAATTGCTACTAAGCTTGAGCCACTTGACGTGCTGGGTGTTTAATAAACACAGCGACCACAGCCACGATAGCAAGCGCGAAACAGTAGTAAGAGTTAGACACGATCTCTAGCGGCGATAGGTTAAACACGGAGCCCAATAGCAACACCTGAGCACCATAAGGCAATACGCCTTGAATCACACACGAGAAAATATCCAATAAGCTTGCAGAGCGACGTGGAGATACATCGTTCTCTTCAGCTAATTGACGAGCAACACTACCAGACACAATGATTGCTACGGTGTTGTTTGCCGTACATAGGTTCACCATTGATACCAAGCCTGCAATGCCTAGCTCACTTGCGCGGCCATTCGCTTGCTTAGAGTGAGAAGAACCAAACGCACGAATCAAACCGCTCACTAAGTTGGTCAGAAACGCTAATCCACCTTGGCGACGCATCAGCTCACTCAAACCACCAATCAGCATCGACAGTAAGAAGATCTCTTGCATATTGCCAAAGCCTGCGTAGATGTCTTGAGCGTAATCCGTCATACCGTAGTTCTCAACAGAACCTAGACTTACACCACCCGCTAGCAAGATACCAATCGTCAACACAACGAATACATTCATGCCCGATACCGCAAGGATTAGGATAGTGATGTACGGAAGGACTTTCAGCCATTCAATTGGACCTGTTTCAGGTACCTGAGTCGCTGTGCTGTTGAAAGCAAAGATAACAATCGCGATAAGTGCAGCAGGCAGTGCAATACGGATGTTCTCTTTAAATTTGTCTCTCATCTCACAGCCTTGCGAGCGAGTCGCGGCAATCGTGGTATCAGAGATGATTGAAAGGTTGTCACCAAACATAGCGCCACTTAGCACTACGCCAGCGGTTAGAGGAATACTCATGCCAGCTGAGTCAGCAATGCCTAGTGCAACAGGGGCTACCGCAGCGATAGTACCCATAGAGGTGCCCATTGCGGTCGCAATGAACGCCGAAATAAGGAAGATGCCCGGTAGGATCATGCTCGTTGGGATAGCCGATAGACCAAGGTTTACCGTCGCGTCCACGCCACCAGAAGCTTTAGCCACAGCAGCAAAAGCACCCGCCAATAGGTAGATCATACACATTGCAATAATGTCTTTGTGACCCACGCCACCTAAGAACTGCTCGATCGCACGGTTCAATTTATCTTTGCTCAATAGCAGCGCTAACATCACGGCAGGCAGAGCCGCAATCGGAGCTGGAAGCTGATAGAAAGCAAAATCGACGCCTTGTAGCGACAGGTATGTACCCACGCCAATAAACAGCGCAAGGAAAACAATCAGAGGGATAAGCGCAACTGCAGAAGGGGCAATTACCGCGTTAGAATTTTTTGAATTGGACATGGAACGACAACACAATAGAACAGGAAGGTGAGCAGACTAATGTCACACTTGGAACTTGTCAACGTCTAGACGTCTAAACGCCTAATTTAATGCAAAGTAATAAGAACCTTATTGAGTATCACGTAATAAAAAAGGCTATTTACTCATCAGTAAACAGCCTTTCGATAACAGATAGTGCACCGCTAGAAGTTAGCGTTTCTGCTTGAACGTTACTTGGTATTCACCAATGCCTTCGTAGTGGAAGGTCGTTGGTTTATCGAATTCCATTTCCACGATACCGCAGTAAGAGCCCGTGATAATGGCTTCACCCGCTTGGAAATCAACACCACGACGTGTCATGTAGTTAATCAGCCAGTAAATTGGGCTTGGTGGCAGTGTATTCGGGTGCTTACCGTCGAATGCTTGAACTTGCTCGCCTTGAGTCACTTCAATACTGATCTCTGCAGAAGTGAACGCTTTTTCGCGATCAATCTCAGGGCCAATAAATAGACCTTGGTTTACTAGGCCATCGGCCAGTTTTTCATAGAACTCAGCGCCGCTGTCATCCGCAAAACGAGATTGCATTAACTCAAGTGCCATGTGACAAGAACCAATCGCTTCGTTGATTTGCTCTTCGCTGTAGCCTTCTTGGTTTGCAGGCAGACTCTTAGCAAGAGTAAATGCAATTTCAGGCTCAACACGCACTACATCGTTGTCTGCAAACAGTTCACAAACTTCGCCTTGTTGAACGCTGCCCGAGAAGATTGGCGCAACAACAAACTTGTCTTCAGCCAGAGGAAGTAAGCACTTCCAACCGCCGACTTTATCGCTTTTTAAATCGATCATTGAAGATTGGATCTTTAGCGCATCTTCCAAGTTATTTGGACGGTACTGTTCGTCCAATCTTGGTGCTTTGGTGCCAGCAACGCGACGACTCAACAGTTCTTCAGCTGCTTGTTTAAATACATTTGTCATATAATACCACCTTTAGTTTATGACCAGTATAATATCGGATTTTTTAAAGCTTGAATAGACAATTCAACAACGGTGCTACACCGAGAATTCAGCTATAAATTTTCGCATATTCTAGACGCAAACAACTGAAATTATTTTGATTTAAAGACAACAAAAGCCAGTAAGTTCGTTATTGGCTTTTCGATATGTTGCTGATGGTTAGGCTTTACTGCCCTTTCAAGGTCTTCTTAAGGTTTTGCATGAAGTCTCTGAAGTGAGGCATAAAATTAACAAACAGAGGATGCTTTCTATCTTGCATCATCAATGGACCGAGTAAGCGGATACTCACACCCAGTCGTGCTGCTGATTGCTCATCTAAGCCGCTGTCTTGTTTGATCTTCTCAACAATCGCGAACATGTTTTCTCTGTCTTCAATTTCAAACTGCATGGTTTGAAGTTCGCGGTCTTCTTTAACGCTCACTTCTTCAATAGTGATGCGGTAGTTATTGTGTTTGCCTGTAAATGCTTTCATGTGGATCTCCTACAATGCTGTGAAATGTTTTGGCTAGCTCTTCATGAATCGTTCTAGCTTAGGTTTAACCGTCATCGACATTACGACCATGATCGTAAGGCCAATAGGAAGCGCGGCAATAAATCCATTAAACCATCCACTGGTAAACGCCGATGTATCCGAAAATCCAATATTATTTGCCGCTGTTACAAATGCCATCATGGACTCCATTATGAATGCCATGATCAGTCCCACGATCAGGTTGCGAACTTTCTCGCCATAAGTTGTGAACACTCTAGCAACGGCTTTGGTGACTAAAGCCATCATCACCGCGCCCATTGGCATCATGATCACGGCAACAAGGGCTAACGAAGAAAGCCAGTTGCCAATAAATGCCTCGCCGAATCCGACATTCATGTAAGTCATCACGGCCGTTAAGCTGCCGCCAATGGTTAGCATTAAGCTCATCATGACCAAAATTTTGTATAAAACGGGTGTGCCTTTTTGCTCAGGAAGAGTTGGCGTAAGTGTTGCTTGAATCGTCATATCTATTTCCTGTCTTGAATTTACGAACAATTAAGTTGATAATGTCAACTATAAATACAGTGGTTGATAAAGTCAACTATATTTCTAAGGATCGTTTATGTCTGATAACACATCGCTAGAGTCTATCTTTCGTTTAGTGCACTCTTTGAAACGTCAAATGAGCGAACAGATTGAGAGCTTAGACTCAGAGATCGCACCTATGAACATTCGTGTCATGAAGATCATTACTAAGAAGTCTCCATGCACCGCTATCGATATTGCGCACTTCCTAGATCGTGATAAAGCACAGGTCACTCGGCTCATTAATGCCTTGATCAATCAGGAACTTGTGAAGAAGTCTCCGAACCCGGAAGACAAGCGCAGTCAGTTATTGGTTCTGACCGATAAGGGTCAAGAGATCATGAGTAAGGTCTCGGATATCGATCGAGACATGCTGAAGAGAATGACTAAAGGCATGGCCGAAGATGAGCTAGAGCAATTCAGAAAAATTGCGAAGAAAATGGCGCAGAACTTAGAAAGCTGATCTTCAAAATAAAACGAAAAAACGCCACCGAATCATAAGATCGGTGGCGTTTTGTGTATAAGTTGGGTTGTACAGCTTAGTGGTTTAGCTATGTCTATTTGGATGACAGCTCTAATTCGATGCCAGTTTCCACCATGCCTGAACAGGTACCGGCTCTGAGATCACCAAACGTTCACCCATCACAGGGCTTACCATTTGTACAGCTCGCTCTTTGCTTATCGCCAGTGCTTGTTCCATTGGGTCTTGCCAATCATGCATAGAAAGGTCGAAGGTACTGTTGTGGATTGGCATCATCACCTTACCTTGCAGATCAATGTGCGCCTGAACACTCTGTTCTGGGAACATATGAATATCCGCCCAAAGTGAGTTATACGCGCCCGTTTCAACCATGGTTAAATCAAACGGCCCGAAACGGTCGCCAATCTCTTTAAAGCCGCTGAAGTAACCAGAATCACCGCTAAAGAAGACTTTCTTGTCTGAAGCGTTAATAACCCAACTGCCCCACAGTGTTTGGTCACGATCAAGCAAGCCACGCCCAGAGAAATGCTGTGTCGGTGTCAACGTGAACTCAATATCTGAGGCCGTTGCCGATTCCCACCAGTTCAATTCGATGATCTTCTCTTTATCCACGCCCCACTTTTCCAATAGTGCGCCCACTCTTAATGGCACTAGGAACGTACCAACTTTGTCAGCGAGCACCTTAACGGCACCTTTGTCTAAATGGTCGTAGTGATCGTGGCTGATCACCACCACGTCGATATCAGGTAGGTCTTGCAGTGTGATTGGTGTCGGATGAAAACGTTTTGGCCCCATCCATTGCACGGGTGATGCACGATCACTGAACACAGGATCGGTCATCACTAACTTGCCATCCAGCTTCATCATCACACTGGAGTGACCTAAGCGGTAAGCAACGTCGTCTTGTTCTTCGATCAATTGCTCAGCTGTCATTGGAATCAAAGGCAATGCAGCGCGCGGCACTGGCTCGTTTCTTTCCACAGTCACGTATGCTTTTAAGATTGAAAAAATATCAGACATACCCGATTTGTATTCCAACTCACTGTTAGCAAACTTCTTTGGAAGCTTATCTAGATTGTCGTTTGATTGTGAACCTGTGCTTACGATAGCGACCACGGCAAGTACTCCTAAAATCGGTAATAGATATTTTTTCATTGGTATCTCTTCATCGGTTGGGATAGGCCCAACACATAAACTACACCGACTAGTTTACATACCAAAACCAAAAAGTAAACCAATGAGTGTAATTTTAAGTTTATCGACGATAAAGCATACAGAACCTTCATCCCAGATCGTACTGACCGTCTACCGTCTTAAAGCTGTACAAATATCGCACAACGCTCACTTCTAAGATTCGTTTCTTGACCATTGAGTCAGGTTTTATTTAACATTGCATTTACAAATGGATGTTAAATGTTTTTAGAAGGGAATCTAAATTGCACTTTACGATACGAACTAAAGCAATATTGGCGACGATCATCGCTGCTCTGGCCATTATTAGCGTGATGGGGATATATTCATTTCAATCAAGCCGAGCCATCTTGATTGACAGAACCTTTGAAAGAGAGCTACCTGCGTCACTTGGCGAGGTAAGCAATGAAATCAATCTCAAGCTAGAAACTCCTATTCTCGCTTCAAAGATGATGACGCTGTCTCCTTTGATGAAAAAAAACTCACTATCTGAGGAAGATCTTCGCGCCTATCTTGATTCCGTCAAAAACGAATTCAACGCCATCAGTGCCTATTACGTCTCCAACGAAGCAAGCACTTACTACACCCATAACGGTGCCCTAAAAACCATCTCTACAAATGAACAAAGCGATCAATGGTTCTACCGTTTCATTCAGTCAGATCAAGCCTTTGAGCTCTCTTTGGATATTGATGCTGCAACAGGCATTCCTGCGCTATTTGTTAATTATGTAGTCACTCGCAATGGAAAACGAATTGGCGTCACAGGGATCGGTTTAACCTTGGAAAGCATCACCCAATTGATCAGCAACTACAGTATTGGTGAAAGCGGCATTGTTTTCCTTGTCGATCACCAAGGCATCATCAAGGTTCACCCAAACAAAAACTTAATTGGTCAGTCACTCGATTCTGTTGGAATTGACAGTAGCCAGTTGCTTGGAAGCCAGCAAACCATTGTTCATGAGGGTGTTGTTGACAGGCATCCTCAGATTCTAGGGTCCAAAGCCATGCCGGGCATCGGTTGGACTCTAATTACTCAGATCCCTAAACAAGAAGTGTTGAGTGAATTAAACGGCTTCAGTCAAACCATAATCTTTATGGCGCTGCTCATTGCTGCTATCTACACCCCAATTGCAGCGTGGGCGACCAACAAACTGCTGTTACCCTTCGTGGAAGTAGCTGAGCTATTACAACAGATAGGAAAAGGCGGAGGCGATCTGACGCTTCGCTTAGATGATTCCCGTCATGATGAAATTGGTCAGATAGCAAAAGGATACAACCAATTTGTTCAATACCTTAGCGACCTGCTTAAAGATGTGTCGAATAGCGGTTTACAAATATCAGAGTCGATTCAAAGCGTCGACCGAATGGCGCAGTCGATGGAGCAAGACATCAAACAACAAACCAGCCAGATAGAACAAGTCGCAACCGCGATTCACGAGATGGGAGCGAGCTCAGACGAAATCGCCCAAAACGCGAATGGTGCGGCTGACAGTGCAAAACACGCAGCAAGTGCGATTAACATCGGACAAAAATCGGTGACCATCACGTCAGAAAGCATTGAACACATGAACCAGCAACTCGATGACACGACCGCAATCGTTAATCAACTAGCTCAAGATGCGAGCTCTATCGACACCGTGTTGGACGTGATCAGCGGTGTTTCTGAACAAACGAATTTACTGGCGTTGAATGCCGCGATTGAAGCTGCTCGAGCAGGAGAACAAGGCCGAGGTTTTGCGGTGGTTGCTGACGAAGTAAGAACCCTCGCTTCACGCAGCCAAGCATCAACAGAAGAGATACGCGCTATTATCGAGAAGCTACAGCACCGAACACAACAAGCGGTTGCTGCGATTGAAACTAGCACTACTCTAGGGAGCAACTGTCAAGTTGAAGCTTCTAATTCAGAACTGCAGCTCTCAAGCATTTCTCAGAGTGTCAATGAGATGAATGCGATGAACATCCAGATCGCCTCGGCGACGGGCCAGCAATCTAATGTCATCAACGAGATATCGCCACACATCTCAGGCATTTCTGAAATAGCCCGAGAGAGCGACAATATGATAGAGAAAACGGCGCAAGAGTGTCAGCACCTACGGGCCAAAGCCATGCATTTAACGAGTTTGGTTTCTCAATTCAAATGCTAACTTCAAAGACACACTAAATAAGCTTAACCAATAGCACTCATTTTAATCAGCAGACCATACATTCTTGAAATCTGGCCATCCCCAATTGGTGATGGCTACGTTTTTCAGAATCCCTTGGAAACGAACGGTCTGTAAGTGGTGGAACATAGGCACTAACCAATAATCTGAGATCAGAGTAGACGCGATAGGTTCTAGCTCTGCCAAGTAATTAGGCAGTTCAACCGATGCTTTATGACTATCCAAGCGCTGCTTGAGCCAGTCACTGTTCATCTCTCCTAAAGCAGAGTGCAAAACAGGATCGTTCATCATCCACGAGAACAGCGAAGACGGGGCATTGTCATCGAGGTTGAGGTTACACAGCACCAAGTCCTCCTTTAACTCGCCACTCTGAGAGAGCTGCGCCAACTCTCGAAAACTGTAGGTGTTCACCTCAACTTCCACGCCATATCGTTTGAGTATATCGGATACGCAAATCGCACATCGATACAACGCATAATAATCGTAAACCGCAATACTCATCTTTTTCGGCAGTTGTGTCTCTTTCGAAGGCGTTCGATACAATTTCTGCCAACTTGGCAGTATATTTTGAGCTAAAGAGACACTAAATAAACCCTTGTTGTGTTCCAGCTGAGACAAAATCGCTTGTGGGTTGGTCAGTTCTGAAAGGTATTTTCGCTGCTCATTATTTAGTGGGCTAGCCGCTGAGTTCTGATTGAACAGGATAAACAAGCATCCATCCTCGACTCGGCTACGAAGGCCGTCTGTGTCTGCTGAAACAAGGTCCGCATCGCTTTTCCCTAATTGATGGAAGCACGATGAATCTTCATAAGGCGATACGTGCATTTGGCTATCATCGAAACGAGCAGTGCCCGTCATTGATTCCTCAAACTGCCAGATGGTCACCTCATCGGTTAACGAGCGACAACCATAATAATGTTCAAATGCGGCGAGCTTGATTCGTTCATTGTTGGTCTCAACCACTTTAAATGGGCCGGTTCCAATAACAGCATGGGACACAGAACTTAATGGAGACGGTTCACGGGTGACTTGCGCTGCGGGTTGAATCGAATATTTAACGCCAGCAAGTAAACCAGCAAAGCCGGTATCTGCTTTGGAGAGTTGAAAGCTGATCCTCAATGGCTGCTCACTGTAAACTGAAGCGACATGGGCGAGCTCTGTTTGATAGAAAGGTAAAGTTTGCAATGCAGAAAACATCGAAACTAATTGCTTAGCATCCACAGGCTGTCCGTCATGGAAAGTAAGTCCCGGGCGCAGATAGAAAGTCCAAACGAGCTTTTCAGCATCATATTGCCAATGATGCGCCAGTTCAGGCTTCAACTCACCTTTGCCATTACAAGTCACTAAACAACTAAACACTTGCCTGATCAAAAATCGTTCACTACTACGATGAATATGGTGCGGGAACAGATCTTCGAACTTACGTTTGTAGGTTAATTGGACGTGCAGTAACCCTTCGCGCATCGTCGCACCGGATGTTTCTTGGAGAAGAGAGCCAAACACTGCGCGGTCATCATCCAAAATAGAGAGCGCTTTTTCGTACTTACCCTGCTCTATCAGCTTGCTGGCAACATGTTGAGTCAGTTGTTGATTGCTAAAGCGCAATGTCAGGTTAGAACGTTGATTCCTGCCGACTTTTGGCTCCCACACTACCCATTCAGCCTGATGCATCTTGCCGAGTAAGGTACGTGCATGGCGCAAACTGGTAAACAGCTTGTCTGCCACCTCAGTCAAAGTCACCGAATGTGAGATGTTTGGCTCGAACGAATCCAGCCGAGTGTAGTAACGCATCATGTTTAGATCAGACAAATAATGAACCTTTTAGAAACAACCCTTCCTCATAAAGCCGATTATAAAGCACATTTGTCTTTAAGTGACGATAAAAGACAAAAACAGGAACAACTTACCAAAAAACAGTCTGTTTATTACTTCCTGTTAAATGGCCATAATTAATGGGTCAGCAAGGAACTTTGAGTTCCCACCAAAGCCTAATACAAGAGAAGTAATCATCATGAGAAAATACTATCTTAATAAGCTAAAAAGCACCTGTAGCAAGCTCGAAAGAGAAGCACTACGAACACTTATAGAGCTATGTAACTGGCGTTATTAGTACACTTTTAAGCACCGAGTTAACGCGAGTTGAGTACAACCTAATATGCTCCTACCCCCAATATGAGTTAGGTCTCAACTCGCTTTTCCATTCCAAATCCCCTCTCAACCCAGTTGTACCAATCGCTCACGTATTCGATAAATTTCTGTTGTCGACTCGACAAATTTAATTCGTTTTCTTAGTTAAACGAAAAGCCTTAAGGTTCGCCCCGAAGCAAGCAAGGAGCCTCAGAAAAACTGAAAGCTCAGCTAACAACTAATTTATTTGCAGTTACCAATCAGGTATTAACTAAGGAAACGCCATGCGTATCGCAATTCTTTCTCGCAACGAAAATCTATACTCTACTTCTCGCTTAAAAGCGGCTGGAGAAGCACGTGGTCACCAGGTCGATGTTATCGACACGCTGCACTGTGATATAGATATCGCGAGTAACAATCCGAAGATTCGCTACATGGGTGAAGAGCTACCTCAATACGATGCTGTTATTCCACGTATTGGCGCTTCCATTACCTTTTACGGAACTGCGGTTGTTCGCCAATTCGAAATGATGGGCACTTTTTGTATCAATGAGTCAGTTGCAATCAGTCGTTCTCGCGACAAACTGCGCTCACTACAACTGTTGTCTCGCAAAGGTATTGGCTTACCAAAAACAGGTTTCGCTAGCCGCCCAGACAAGATTCAAGACTTGATCAAAAACGTAGGTGGCGCGCCACTGGTTATCAAGCTTCTTGAAGGTACTCAAGGTATCGGTGTGGTTCTAGCTGAAACAAACAAAGCAGCAGAAAGCGTTATCGAAGCATTCATGGGCCTAAAAGCGAACATCTTGGTTCAAGAGTTCATTGAAGAAGCAAATGGCGCAGACATCCGCTGTTTTGTTGTTGGCAACAAAGTAATTGCAGCGATGAAGCGTCAGGCTGGTGAGGGTGAATTCCGCTCTAACCTGCACCGTGGCGGTACAGCTCAACTGGTTAAACTAACCAAAGAAGAGCGCGCTACAGCAATCAATGCTGCGAAAATCATGGGTTTAAACCTATGTGGTGTTGATATTCTACAATCTAAGAATGGCCCTGTTGTAATGGAAGTTAACTCTTCTCCTGGCCTAGAAGGTATTGAGAAAGCGACGGGCAAAGATGTAGCAGACATGATTTTCGAATTCATCGAAAAAAATGCAAAACCAAACGCTAACCGTACTCGTGGCAAAGGCTGATTTAACGCCGTTAACTCATGATTGGAAATGACATGAACAATAAAATGATCATAGGGAATACAGAAGCACTTTGCTTACCAGAGTTAGGGATAACTGGACTACATACACGTGTTGATACAGGGGCTAAAACCTCTTCTCTACACGTAGACAATCTACTATGTGTAAAAACAGACGGTGAGAACTTCGTTGAATTCGATCTTCACCCAGACGTTTACCACCTAGAAGAGACAGTGCGCTGCAAAGCGAAACTGAAAACAAGTAAAAGAATCAAATCATCGAACGGCGAAGTTGAACACCGTTGTGTGATTGAAACCATGCTAAAAATCGGCGGTCAGGAATGGCCTATCGATATCACGCTAAGCAACCGTCAAGATATGACTTATATGATGCTGCTTGGTCGTCAAGGCATGAGTGACAAAGTGATTGTTGACCCAGCGGGTGAATTCCTGCTGACTCACTAATCAGAGTCATCGTAACCGCTCCACAGGTTATAACTAAATAAGGCCAGTCTCATGACTGGCCTTATTGCTATCTATTTTTCTATTTCTACTTTCAGCTCTGAATACACGACTTTGCATTCAGACTTCTGATCTATTTCTTCGATTTACTATGAGATTGAAAACCAAATCGCCAAATCGATAACAGTAATTTCTTGGTTTTGATTTTCGTCACTCGCCAATGTGTAACAGGCCTTCTTGGGGCACTCATCAGCAGATGTTCAAAAGCCTTCTGACTGAAATCGACTTGCCCACCATGTGCCACCAGCAAGGTATCGAGCTGCATATCATAAATGCGCGATACAGACGCTCGATACTTATTAGGGTGAAAGATAGGAAACGGCGGAATTAGTTTCTTCTTAACCTCAACCATCAAGTCGGCCACATAAGCCACGCTGTGTGATGGGCAATAAACGGAAAGATCTCTGTCGGTATGGCCCGGGGTTTCAAGAACCAACCAATCATCAAACCCCGGAATACTATCCCCATCAGACAGCTTATAGTCTGGTTTTAATTTCCTTGAATACCACAAGTTCGCTTTCGGTTTTCCTAAGCGATTCGCCATCCACCTAGCAAGCGCTAAGTCGGTCAGGTGCATCAAAATGCCATCAATGCCGTAATACCAGTCTTTATCTCGGTTTGCTGCCACCAAGTTACAGTTCGTCAGCTTTCTGAGCGTATGCGCAGCGCCTGCATGATCGGGGTGCATGTGTGTCACAACCACAGTGTGTAGGTCGCCGAATTCACGGCCAAGATCATCTTCAATGAAATCCCTAAGATGGGGTATATCCGCTCGGCACGCACCATCAAGTAACAGCAACCTGTCTGGGTACTCTACGAGATACATGTCTTGGATATAGCCTTTGATGGTATGCAGCTGCAAAACCGCTCCTTGTGATAAAACAACTGGTCAGACCTATACAATAGCAAATCCAACTTCAATTGTGATCATTTTGTTAAAGACAACAATCTAAAACCGGATAGAGAACCCGAATCAGGATTTCTATTGGAATCGACTAAATAACTCAAATCCAACGTTACTCAAATCCAATTCAACTCAGTGAAAATGGGAACAGATTCCAAAGATAACCATCAATTTCATCCGATATTTTTCAGCATTATCGAATGCCCGCACTGACGTAAACCTTACTCTATAGGCCTTGCTATTCAAGCTGCCAACACCATTTATCGTGACGACAAAACATGTGATTTGTTGACCTGAGTTATTAGGACTATATATGCGCCTCTAATTTATTGTCTGAGTGCTATACATGAACCAATTAATCGATGCTCTTTCTACCCAAGGTTATTTCGTTTGGGATGACTTCTTAACTCAAGAAGAAGTGGTGGCATTGAGGGATTGCATTCCAGAGAACTGGAAAAAGGCTAGGATTGGCCGTAACGATGAAGTAACGCGAGAGTCGACCATCCGTAGTGACAAGATTCAATGGGTGCGCCGCGATATGGGTCAGCCAGCATCTCTGTTTTTAGACAAGATGGAACAAATTCGTTTAGCGGCAAACCAAGCGTTCTTTTTGGGTCTGTTCGAGTACGAAGCGCACTTTGCTAAATACGAAAAAAGCGACTTCTACCAGAAGCACTTAGACTGTTTCAAGGGCAATGAGAACCGCCGTCTGACTACCGTGTTCTACATGAACGACGAGTGGACAGAAGACGACGCAGGTGAGCTTGTGGTTTACGACCTAAAAGACAACCATATCGCGACCATTCCACCAAAGTCAGGCCGCTTATTTGTGTTCTTTTCTGAACAGTTCCCACACGAGGTACTGCCGACAAACACAGAGCGATTCAGTATTGCTGGTTGGTTCCGAATTAACGGCGTGAAAGACAACCAACTCGATATCGCACACTAGAACAAAGCCGATTGTTACAAGCTCTAGCTTATTCAAAGCCTCTCCTTCGAGAGGCTTTTTTATTGAACAAATATTAAGCAAGCATTCAACAACAAACCTCTCAAAAACCACACGTAGTAAATATCAAAATCATCAATAACTTTTCTCTTAAATGAAATCGAAATGAATCTTTCATATCAGTGAAACGGTTTAGCCACGTAAGTGAAATACGCCCTGTTCAAGATAGCTTCAAACGACACCCCTACCGTCTCGTTAACACTCTAATCCAATACCTCGATATCGATTTCATCCAAAAGGAAACGAAGATGAATAAGCTAATTTTGGCAGGCGTTCTTTCTGCGACAGCGGCAATGCCAGCATTCGCAACGACTCAAGTCACTTGGTGGCACGCAATGGGCGGCCAGCTTGGAGAAACAGTAAACAAAATTGCGACCGACTTTAATGCGTCACAAGATGATTTCCAGATCACGCCAATCTACAAGGGTTCATATACAGAGACCTTAACAGCCGGTATCGCGGCATACCGAGCAGGTGAAGCACCTAATATTCTGCAAGTCTTCGATGCAGGCGCAGCAACCATCATGAACGCGAAAGGCGTCGCGAAACCGGTACAGGATATTCTGGTTGAGTCGGGCTACAACTTTAATTCAAACGATTACCTAGCGGGCGTTCGTAACTTCTATGCCGACAACCAAGGCAAGATGGTTGGTATGCCTTTCAACAGTTCGACACCGGTTCTTTACTACAACAAAGATCTTCTCGCGGAAGTGGGTGCAGACGCGCCTAAAACTTATGAAGAACTAGAAGTCGTTGCTAAGAAGCTGAAGGCAGAAGGACACATCGCGTTTTCTCAATCTCTGACGCCGTGGATCATGTTTGAGAACTTTAAGTCTCGCCACAACCTGCCGGTCGCAGATCAAAACAACGGCTACGATGGCTTGTCTACTAAGATCATGTTCAACACCAAAGACATGATGATGCACGTTAGCAAGATGAAAGAGTGGTCAGATCTCGGTTACTACAAGTATTACGGCAGCGACTGGGATGCAAACCAAACCCCTTTCGAGCGCCAAGAAGTGGCAATGTGGATGGGTTCTTCAGGCTCATTCGGTGGCTTACGTAACCGCGTACCTTTCGAACTCGGCACCACATACCTTCCATATTGGAAATCGGTTAACCCAGACGCAGGCTTAACCTTCATTGGCGGTGCTGCTCTGTTTGCACTCAATGGCCATGACCAACAACAAGACAAAGGTGTCGCAGCGTTCTTTGACTACCTGACTAAGCCTGAAACTCAAGTTTACTGGCACAAAACCACTGGCTATGTACCTGTAACAACGGCTGCCTATGAGCTAGCGAAAGAGTCTGGCTACTACAACGAACAACCAGACGCAGAAGTGGGCGTTAAGCAGCTAAGCCTAAAATCGGGCGAGTGGACTAAGGGCTACCGCTTAGGTTACTACCCTCAAATTCGTGAAGTGATGCATCGTGAGTTTGACAATATCTTCGCCGACCGCTCTAGCGTCGAGAATAGCCTAGATAAAGTCGAAGATGAGAGCAGCAAACTGCTGAAACGCTTCGCTCGTACGATGAACTAATTTAGCTTTTTAACCAAAGCAGATTACTGAGCTAAAGGCTTAACAAGCCCAAGCCGTTCATTGCTCCTCACCACTTTTCACTGCGTCATTAAAAACGCAATGGCAAGGAGTGAGGAGATTCTCCACTAGCGCCATTTCTTGCTCCAAAAACTACAACTCAACTGGATGCATTCCTTTGCTATAGCGCTAGTGCTCACCGTAACTAACAGTGATAACAGTCACTAATTTTTGGGGATTACCCTGTGGAACGACGTCAGCAATTCTTTCACTCTCCGCTGCCTTACCTATTTTTGGCGCCTCAGATACTCATCATTGCGGTTTTCTTTATCTACCCTGCGGCAAAGGCAGTTTACCTGTCCTTCATGCTAGAAGATCCTTGGGGCACCTCATCGATATTCGTGTGGTTCGAAAACTATCAAATGCTGTTCGAATCGAGCGAGTATCTGAACTCGATTGGCTTCACCTTAATGTTCGCAATCGTGGTCTCTTTCTTATCGCTTGCCTTAGCGCTGCTGCTCGCGGTTAAAGCCGACAACATCATTCACGGACAAGGCGCTTACAAGGTCACTCTCACTTGGGTTTACGCGGTTGCTCCTGCGATTGCAGGCGTTATCGGTGCTTTCTTGTTTAACCCACACATTGGCGTGTTTACCGAGATATTTGCGGTTATAGGCTGGGACTTTAGCTTCCAAACCGACCCTTTAGATGCCACGTTTGCTCTGATTCTGGTTTCAGTGTGGAAACAGGTTTCGGTGAATTTCATCTACTTTCTGGCTGGACTTCAATCGATCTCTTACGCCGTAAAAGAAGCGGCGATGCTCGATTGCGTCAGCGACTCAAAACGTTTCTGGACCATTACTTTCCCGCTACTCGCACCTACAGGCTTCTTTCTTCTGGTCATCAACCTCACCTACTCGTTCTTTGAAACCTTTGGCGTGATCGACACCATGACCAATGGCGGCCCGGGTGGCGGCACAACGTCGTTGGTGTACAAGGTCTATCGAGACGGGTTTGTTGGCGCAGATTTAGGCGGCAGCTCTGCACAGTCAGTTGTGTTGTTGCTACTGGTGCTCACTCTTACATTTATCCAGTTTCGCGTTGTAGAAAAGCGTGTTCATTACTAGCCCACTACAGCTAGGTTTTAACGCGATAGGAGTTATTTATGAAAAGTAATAAGGTCTCTGACCACCTAATTTTAATTGCTGGGATGCTGTTTATGTTGGTCCCTATCTGGCTCATCTTCGCTAGCTCGACGCATAACCCAAACACCATTGTCAGCGAAGGCCTACAATGGCTACCAGGCGATAACTTTACGGCCATTTATAGCGAAGCTTGGAACAAAAGCATGGGCTTCAGTGGCGAAGTCACCGCCAGCAAAATGATCGCCAACTCAATGATCATGGGGCTAGGTTTTGCGATCGGTAAGATCATCATTTCGATGATGGCCGCCTATGCTTTGGTCTACTTCAGGTTGCCTTACGCCACAGCTTGGTTCTGGTTGATCTTCGTGACGCTTTTGCTGCCATTAGAAGTGCGCATTATCCCTTCCTATGAGGTTGTCGCTGGGCTTGGACTTCTTAATAGCTACACAGGTTTAATTCTGCCTTTGATCGCCTCAGCCACCGCGACGTTCTTTTTTAGGCAGTTCTTCAAAACCATCCCCGATGAATTGTTAGAAGCCGCTCAGCTAGATAACGCAGGTCCATTTCGATTCTTTGTCGACATCTTATTGCCACTGTCTAAAACCATGATCGCCGCAATCTTTATCATAATGTTTGTGGTGGGTTGGAACCAATATCTGTGGCCAATCATGATGACCACGGACGAAGGCTACAACACCATCGTGATGGGCATCAAACAAGTACTCAACAACATCAATGAAACCAGTTTACCGCGCTACGACTATGTTTTTGCCATGGTGATTTTAGCTATGTTGCCACCCGTTTTAGTGGTGGTTGTATTTCAGCGTTGGTTTGTAAAAGGGCTAGTAGAAAGTGAAAAATAATAACGACACAAATCAAATGAACGATAACCGCATTCAATCACTCGCTGAGTACAAGATGTCTCACCTGCCTTCTCACCAAGCTATCCACAAAAATACAGAGGACACCCCGATGCCAAAGTTAAAACAAACGTTAGGGCACACCCAAGCTACTCACAACCATACGCACAAAGCACCTACCATGTTAGGCATCAAAAACTTGGTAAAGACTTATGAGAACGGTCATCGTGCAGTGAAAGATGTCTCGCTTGAGATCGAAAAGGGTGAATTTCTTGTATTGGTTGGCCCATCGGGCTGCGGCAAGTCTTCTATCCTACGTTCAATTGCGGGTCTGGAAAGCATCTCTGGCGGTGAGATCCACTTGGGTGGGCGCCGTGTTGATAACGAAAGGCCAGCTCAGCGAGATACCGCAATGGTCTTTCAAAATTACGCACTCTACCCTCACATGACGGTGTACAAAAATCTCGCTTATGGTTTAAAGAACCGAGGTGTCAGCCAACACGTGATTGAAGAGAAGATTGAGAAAGTCGCCAAGACACTGAAAATCGAAGAGTACTTAGACCGCAAGCCAGCCAAGCTTTCAGGTGGTCAGCGCCAGCGTGTTGCTATGGGGCGAGCGATCGTTCGCGACCCTCAACTGTTCTTGTTTGATGAGCCTTTGTCTAACCTAGATGCCTCATTGCGCGCTCACATGAGATTAGAAATCAAAAAGCTGCAACGCGAGCTAGGCGTAACCAGTGTTTACGTGACTCATGACCAAGTCGAAGCCATGACACTGGCAGATAGAATCGTGGTTCTCAACAAAGGTCAGATAGAACAAGTCGGCACACCAAGAGAAGTTTACCACCAGCCTGCCAGCACCTTTGTGGCAAGCTTCATTGGTAGCCCCGCGATGAACTTCTTAACTGCCACGCTCGATGATGGCTATCTTGAAATAGGCGATCAACAAATGTATCTGCCAGAGTACGCGCACGTTAAGAACGCGACTATCACGCTTGGCATTCGCCCTGAACACTCTGAGGTTTGTTCCGAATTAAAAATGAACACCTTACCTCTCGAACTGCGTATCAGTGTGGTTGAGCCATTGGGGCCGAATCAATTGGTTCATGGCCTTGTAAACGACCAACCTTTTATCGCCGTCACGCCAGAAACGACACTATGCCAAGTACTGCCGCTCGGATTAAGCATTGATAAATCCAACCTGCATATTTTTGACAGTCGTGGGAAGCGTATTCAGCCGAATAACTTTACTTCACAAGAGTCACGCGAAGAGGCGACAAGCATAACGACGGCTCTCGCTTAATCGAGTACACTGATATTTAATGCGTTTTTACGGTGCGTCTTTAAGAAGGATTAATTATGTCGTCTATCATCGTAGGTCATCGGGGTGTAGCAGGTACTCACCCAGAAAATACCAAGGCAAGCATTGAACAAGCCGCTAAACTCGGCTTGAAATGGATCGAAGTAGATATTCAGCCAACTCAGGATGATCAACTTGTGGTTTGTCACGACCACACCCTTGAGCGCTGCAGCGATGGCAAAGGTCGTGTCGACGAACACACCCTTGCAGAACTGCGTCAGCTTGATTTTGGCAGTTGGAAGTCTGAGCAGTTCGCTGGTGAAAGAATATTAACGTTGGAAGAGTTGCTCGCGCTCGTTGAGCAGCATGATCTCAGCGTGAACTTAGAGATCAAAGTAGACAGTCGACATCAAGCGCCTCATGTCGTTGATTTGCTGCATACCGAGTTGATCCGTTCAAATCTAGACACCGACAGAGTGCTGCTTTCAAGTTTCAGCCATCAAGTCGTTTCTGAAATGGCCCGTCATCTGCCGAGATACCGCGTTGGTGTGATCACAGAACAACTGACTCAAGCCGACTTGATGTTGATTGACGAGGTTAAAGCGTTCAGCTGTCACATGAACTACGAGCATGTGAATCAGAGCGATCTTGATACACTCAGTGAAGCAAACATTCAAACTTGGTGCTACACAGTAAACGATCCGTCTCACTTCAAATTCATCTCAAAAGTAGATGCCGTATTCACTGATTTTCCGAATCAATTCACCTCTATAAATTGACTAGGCGAATACTGCAAAAACAACCCCGAGAGACTTTAAAATTAACTCTCGGGAAACCTTAAAATTAGGTAGCAAACACAAGTGAGTAGGAGTACATTCCGCTACTCACTTGGTTTCATTAGCTCGCTCTATTTAGACGGCTTCATTGGTTACTTAATTTATGGATCTCATTTTTAGTCCAACCTTCCCAATTTTGGGTGCAATCTTCATTTTCGCCGCTATTGTTCGTGGCTTCTCAGGTTTCGGTTTCACCTTAGTGGCATTGCCATTAAGTGCGTTATTCGTGCCTGTTATCGAACTGGTTCCCGTCTTCATGCTGATCGATCTCCTAGGCAATGTTCAATTACTGCCTAAAGTTCGAAAACACGTTAACTGGCGCTGGGTTTTAAAGGTATTTATCCCTTGTTTTGCCTTCACACCAGTCGGCTTACTTCTGCTTAAATCCGTTAGCCAAGACACGATCATCTTGATCATCAGTGCCTTCATTTTTGCGTCTGCACTTATGATCTACAAAGGTTTCCAGTACAAAAGCGAACCTAGATTTGCTCCCTATATTCTAGGCAGCCTTGCGGGTGTAATGAACGGCGCGGCTTCGATGTCAGGGCCTCCAATTGGCACTCATGCATTGGCAAGCCCAGTTGCTCCGCACATTGCCAGAGCCGGCCTGATAGCCTTCTTTGTCTTGGCAGATTCCACTGCATTTGTTTCGGCATCTATCGCTGGGTTAGTCGACCGTGATGTGGTCTGGCTTACTCTCGCGCTTCTACCAAGCAGCATGTTTGGCGGTTATGTGGGTTCTAAACTGTTCGAGAGATTTGGTGGAGCGAAGTTTAAGCCAGTCACCATTGCATTGCTGATTGTGATTGCAATATTCAGTGCAGGTCGAGTCATACTGTAACTGGCTTTAGCGGTTAAGTTTGGACGTTGCTTTTACGAATTGGTTTCGCGAATTGACTGCGGAAAGTGATTAAGAAAATTGGGTACCAATGACTACCATTCGATATGAATAGGGGTGCCCATTTTTACAAGTTGGAGAAACTCATCCATATCTTGATTGGTTAACGCGATACAGCCATCCGTCCAATCAAAGCTTTGAATAAAGCTCGGCGAACGACGCTCACCATTTTTGATGCCATGGATTTTGATGTTCCCTCCGGGGTCTACGTCATTTTGCTCTGCCCATTGCATATCCGAAGGTTGCGGATAGTTAATATGTACTGAGCGATAAAAGTCTGACTCTTCCATCACATAATCGAGCTGGTATTCCCCTTCCGGCGTTCGGTTGTCCCCTTCAAAGCGTTTATGACCTTTCGGTTGTTTGCCTAGCGCAATACGAAACTCCTGAATCACCTCTTCACCTTTTAGCAGATACATCCTACGTTTCGATTTATCGACTTTAACTAACGTAACCACTTGCGACAGCGAATCTACCTCAGAAGCACTATCTGGCACGTTGTAAAACTGTCGTGAGGAACTTTCAGGCGGGCGCTTCGATGACCCTTGAGACAGCTGAGCTACCTTTTCATCAGGGCTACTGTTAAGAACATCATCCACAATAATCACATATTCGGAGTTTGAGCTCGTAGAAGAGGTTGAATTAGATGAAGACGTTGAGACACGTTGAGAATGAGCCGGTGCCGACTCGAATACGATGGTTTCGATAGCGGTCGCGTCAGAGACTATTTTCTCGACCACGACCTGCTCAGCATTCGCGTTCGAAGCTATAAACAGTAAACACAGTGATAAAGGCAGAAGCAGACGCACCTTTAGACCTCCTCAAAACGCATGGACATGGTTCGTGACTGAGTTTCCATTCCTAACGACTCATAGAAACCCTGAGCTCGTTGGTTAAACTCCATTACCTCCAACCTAAGTTCTATCGCTCCTCTCGCCTGCGCCCATTGATTAAACGACTTCATTAACGCTCGACCTGCACCTTGGCTCTGAACCTGATCGTTCACCACAATCGTATTCACCCTTGCCACCTTGTGCGGCTGAATAAAACTGACACCTTTGTTCTGCGTTACCTTACCCGCTAAAAAACCAACGACTTGCTTGTCATCGACTGCAACCAAGAAAGCGCCAAGTGGGTCAAGCATCAAACCTAACCAATACTCTTCACTGTCGGCCAAGCCTTGTGACGCAGGCGCAAATACCATAGGTGCACCAAGATGATGTTGACGGTTTATCTGCTCAGAGAGCGCTAAGATCGCGTTAATATCAGTTACCTTGGCCGTCCGGATTTGCATATCATCACCTTGTTTGAATTCAATAACACCTTAGCAAAAATGGCTTAGTTGTGCACCGTTACACTGGTCAACTCAGACGCTCAGTGAAGGCTGATCATTAATATTAGGCACTATGTTTAGGGAAATTGTTCCGCAAATCTCAGGCACATTGCCAGCCGTTGAGTGCTACTATCTCTGCAGAATCAATATACTAACGACGACTAACGACTGGATACCTATATGATTAAGTTTGCTGTAATTGGAACCAATTGGATTACACAAAAGTTTGTTCAAGCTGCTCACGAATCTCAATCGATGCAACTTGCTGCGGTTTACTCTCGAAATCTAGACAGCGCGGCACAGTTCGCCCAAGAATTTGACGTTGAAACGACGTATGACTCACTCGACGCATTGGCCAATGACAACACTGTTGAAGCCGTGTACATCGCTTCCCCGAACTCACTGCATTGCGAGCAATCTATCTTCATGATGGAACATGGAAAGCATGTTATCTGTGAAAAGCCTGTCGCATCGAATATTGAAGAAGCAACACGCATGTTCGAAGTCGCTCAGAAGAACGGTGTTGTGCTGTTTGAGGCGTATAAATCTCAATTCCTGCCGAACTTTAAGCAAATTCAACTTGGGTTAGAAAAGATCGGCAAGGTACATAAGGCACACATCAACTACTGCCAGTATTCATCGCGCTACCAAAAATACCTAAACGGCGAGAACCCAAATACCTTCAACCCAGCTTTTTCTAACGGCTCATTGGTCGATATTGGCTTTTACTGTGTTGCCGCGACAGTCGCGCTATTTGGCAAACCAGAAAATGCACAGGCTTCTGCAAAGCTACTTGATTCAGGTGTCGATGCGCATGGCTGTGCAATCTTTCAGTATCCTGAGTTTGACGTAACACTTGCTCACTCCAAAGTCAGCGACTCTTATGCGCCAAGCGAGATCCAAGGTGAATTAGGGGCGATCATCATCGATCACATCGCTGAGTGTACCGACGTTAAGATCCGCTACCGCGATGGCACAGTAGAAAACCTTACTCAAGCACAAAGCGAAAACTCCATGAGTTACGAAGCGCAGGCTTTTACTAGTTGCATTGCTGGCGACAACGCAACACAAGCGCAAGCCCAACTGCGCGCTTTAACGGTTGCTAAGTTAATTACAGAGATGCGCCAACAAGTTGGTGTCGTTTATCCAGCGGATAAATAATGTCACAGCGTAATTTAACAAACTGATTTTTAAGACATACTGATTTATACATAACTGAATTTAATCTTTACGACAAATAACCGGATTAGTTGATTGGGGTCCCATCTGTTTAAATCCGCGTTCGATATCTATCGTATTTATTTAATTTATTGAAGGTGTGTAAAGTGTTTTCAGTTGATGATCGCGTTGTAGCAACAAAAGGTGTTGAACTAGGTGAAATGGTAGTAACTGGCCTAAGTGCTGGTGGCGGCTACGTTCACGTTACAACGGTAGAAGGCGCAATGACGCTTACTTACCCAGCGCAAGATCTTAAAAAAGCATAGTTTAACCACTCTGCCCTTATAGTAGTCACTCTACTAAAGGTAACAAAATTGAGGCTTTGGCTGACTTCACTCTTCTGCATTAGAGTGAGCAGCCAGAGCCTTTTTTTATGCCCGTCATTTACCCACCAGCTTTCCCATTCGCTTACTCGTTACATTAAAACCGCATCCAACTAACAATGGAATTAGGCAACGATTTTCTACACTAGGTGCTTATTCTCATCGTTCTCTTGATATCCCCGAGCACTTAATCGCAGTGAATAGTTCTTGTTAACAAAGGCTTATTGTCTGCGAAAGTTTCTGGTACATTAGCATCATCTTATACTAAGAATGACCCGAATGAGGGAAGCTATGAAGCTTTACATTTACGACCACTGCCCTTTCTGTGCAAGAGTCTCCTACATTGCTCAATCGCTAGGCTTGAACATTGAGCTTGTTTCTGTCGATTATGATGATGCCCAAACCCTTATCGATCTGATCGGTAAGAAGATGGTACCCGTCTTACAAAAAGACGATGGCTCTATCATGGCAGAGAGCCTAGATATCATCGCGTACTTTATGGAGTTGAAATCAAGCGATGAGCAGCGCGTGCCATCTGAGCAAGTGACTGCATTCCAAACTCGCGTATTCCCTCTTACTCAACAGATTGGACGCCCACGTTGGTGGAACCTCGACTTGGCTGAATATCGCTCTGCTGGAGCCAAAGAAGCTTGGCGTGCCAGTAAAGAGACCGAAGGTTTTAACTTTGAAGAACTGTTAGAAAAGACGCCTCAGTACGTTCAATTGATTAACCCATTACTGAAAGATGCCGAACTATTACTGGATCTAGAAAATGGTGAGTCATCACTGCCTCTTATCGACCAAGCAGTGTATTTCTCGATGCTTCGTGGCTTTTGCGTAGAGGCAACAATTGAGTGGCCAAATGATTTGAACCGCTGGATGGAAACAAAAAGCCAAGAACTTGGTATCAGTTTACTGCGCTAAACTAATTATTGCGTGAAGCGTTGACTGAGCTAAGTTTGCTTGCTGAACTATGCTGATTTACTGAACTATAGCTACTTATTGGACTATAACTACTTACTGGATTATGGCCATTTAAGGCACAACGAACCACGCACTGTATAAACAAAGCAGCCTCGATACTAATCTGCATCGAGGCTGCTTTAATTTTTTGAGCAATAAAAATAGAGTCCCACTATTTCAATAGAGGCTCGGCATGACAGCTGTAGCCTTTGTTTAAATTGCCAAACGACTCCGTACTTTCTCAGCTAACATTTTTCACTTTAAACTGACCAACAATTTTCTGTAGTTGTTCCGCTAAACTCACCAACTCTTGGCTTGATTCTACTGTTTGTTCAGCCCCTGCAACGCTCTCTTTGGTAATACGATTAACGCTCACCACATTTTGATTGATCTGCTCAACCGTCACACTTTGCTCTTCAGAGGCGCTCGCACTTTGTGTACTCATATCAGAGATATTGTTGATTGAACGAGTAATAACATCAAAAGCTTGCCCTGATTTCTCGGCATTTTCTACGCTCCTCTTGGCAATATCACTGCTTTTCTGCATGCTACTCACCACATCTTTCGTCCCGAGCTGCAAACGTTCAATTAAACCTTGAATCTCCGAGGTCGAATCTTGTGTTCGTTGAGCAAGGCTCCGCACTTCATCAGCCACCACAGCAAAACCTTTTCCTTGTTCTCCCGCTCTTGCAGCTTCAATAGCCGCATTCAATGCTAGCAAGTTAGTTTGAGCCGCAATGTCTAATATCACATCAAGAATACCGCCTATATTGGTAGCTTCACGGGAAAGATCTTCGAGGCGAGCCATTGTACTCTCGATCTCAGATTCTAGGGAGTTAATACTCGTGGTTGTCTCTTGTACTACTGTCAAACCTTGCATCGCTTGATCACTCGCTTCACTTGCAGATTGAGCGGTATCGACTGCATTTCTCGCAACTTCTTGAACAGAGATAGACATCTGGTTCATCGCAACAGCGACTTGATCTGTCATCAACATCTGTTCATTCGCACCGTTGTTCGTACTCACCGTAATATTCGTTAATTGAGTCGATGAACTGCTCAATCGTTCACTTGCCACCATCATGTTACCAATGATGGTTTTCAAGCTTTCTGCCGTTGCTTTCAACGAGTTGGTTAACTCTCCAATTTCGTTCTTAGCACCTTTTTCAATATTGACCGTCAAATCACCTTTAGCTAATTGCTTAGCGATGCCAATAACGTAATTGATCTGTGAAGTGATACTTCGAGAAATGAACGCACCAAAACCAAAACAGAAAACGACCGAAGAGACGCCACCAGCTGCAAGTGCCATCAGTGCCAAATCAGAGGCTGAGTTTGCTGCCTCTTTTCTTTCGACCATAAGCACTTGCTCGACGTTAATAATTTCAGCAACTTTATTACGCAAGCCATCCATGTATTGTTTACCCTGCTTTTGAGCAAGCTTTGTGTAAAGGTCGTCAATGGAGCTAAAGCGGTTGGATTCACGTACTAATGCAATCGCGGTTGATGCGTAATCATCAATCCAAGATTGAATGTCGCGCGATAATTGACTGTCTCCCATCGAAGCTAACTGCTTATCTACCTTCGATTTCCCTTCGTGATAAGGCTCTAAAAAAGCTTCTTCGCGATTTAGCATAAAACCGCGCAAGCCCGTTTCCATATTCACCATGGTGTTGATAAGGGACTCGCCATTAAGATAGCGTCCTGTAGCAATTTCAGCTCGTAGGTTATCCATCTTCTCTTTACCAATACCACTCGCGATCAGTGCTTTGAGTTCATTCACGTATGCTTCCCCGTCATGAATGCTCTTACGTAAAACAATAACCTCTTGAGCATACACCTGCCATTCCTTAGCAGCTCGATTGACTTCATCAAATCGTTGCTGTTGAGCAGGGTTATCACTGGTTAGGTTCTTTACTATGGATAAGCTTTGCTCAAAGGCTTGTTTACCTGCATGGTAAGGTTCTAGATACTCTTCTTGGCCACCGATCGCATAACCTCGTAAACCCGTCTCTTGGTCGACCATCGAATTAACTAGGCGGTTCGATTGATCAATCACCTGGTAGGTATGCGTAACCATAGCATCAGTACTATTCAAAGTTTTAATTGAGTTCCACACCACAACACATAGTACGACTAAGATACTGATCGTAATGAAATTGCCAAAAAGTAACCTACTGCGAATAGTAAGCTCTGATATCTTCATAAACTGTTTTCCCTAACCTGTTGATGAACTGACACATGTATTTTTAATAATTATCGATTATTTAGTTAACCGTTCCTTAAACAATAGGTATACATCCGACAAACAGGCAAAGAATTAAGCGACATTTTTCATAAGCTTTGTAGGTAAAAACTCTAACGAGGAGAGAAGAATATAGGGTGCAGAAGTGTATGAATACGGGAAAGTTAACCTCGTTGCTCCTTATATCAGGAGCAACGAAATCAAAACATAGGTTTGATCAACCACCCACTATAGCAAGCGACGTCTTAAGCCCGTTCGCTCTAAGATTCGTGTCGAAATTTCTTCAACCGATAGCGAAGAGGTATTAATGTACGGCACAGCCTCTCTGCGGAACATCGCCTCTACCGTTTGCAATTCATACAAACATTGTGAGTCACTGGCGTATTCGCTGCCTGCTAAGCGGTTCTCACGAATTTCAGTGAGCCTTTCTGCATCAATGGTTAAACCAAACAGCTTATGTCGGTAGATCTCAAACTCTGGCAACAACTTTAAGCGCGCTAAGTCATCATGAATGAACGGATAGTTTGCTACGCGTAAACCAAACTGCATCGCCATGTACAAACTTGTTGGTGTTTTGCCACTTCGAGAAACACCCAACAAGATGATGTCGGCTTCTTCCAGCCCTTTTAGCGTGATGCCATCATCGTGCGCGAGCGTGTACTCAATCGCAGCAATACGGTCGAAATACTTAACCGAATCCTTGTTTACACTGCGTGAGCGCTGCAACTTAGGAACAGGCGCCATCTGAATGTCATCCTGTACTTTCTGCACGATGCTCTCTAACACGTCATAACAGTGCGCGGGCGCTTCTAGCAATTTGGTTTTGATATCAGGTATCACAATCGAAAAGAACACTAGCGGTTCTAATCCGGTATCACGATACGAAATTTCAATCTCTTTTAATAAATCAGAAAGTTTGTCCTCACTTTCCACAAACGGAAAGGTTTTTTCATTGGCTTTAAAAGGGAATTGACCTAGAACAACATGCCCTAAAGTCTCACATGTTATAGCCGTTCCATCAGAAACATAGAATACATCACGACTTTGGATATCAATTTGCATTTTTTATTTAATGTTTAAAATTATTTTGAGTAGGATGGGAACCATAATATATATAACGAAACCCTGCTGACTATTACGTCCCCCACAGCTTTAAAAAATAATTTACATTTTTTTAAACTGATACGTAATCGTTTGCCTTTAAATCCCTACAATGCTTGCTATGTTTCTGGAGAAATAAATGCAAAATAATACCCTATGGTTCAATGGCCTATCCATGGAAGATGTCGACAAAGTCGGCGGTAAGAACGCCTCACTGGGCGAGATGGTTTCTAACCTGTCCAATGCTGGTGTTTCTGTACCTAATGGTTTTGCTACCACCTCTTATGCGTTTAACGACTTTCTTGATTACAAAGGTCTTGATGAGCGCATTCACCAACTACTTGATGAACTTGATGTCGAAGACGTTGACGCACTGCGTAAGACAGGTGCAACGATTCGACAATGGGTTCTAGACGCACCCTTCCCAGAATCACTAGAGCAAGACATCCGTGATAACTACCGCGAGCTAATCGAAGACAACGAAGAATTGTCTGTAGCTGTGCGTTCATCTGCAACCGCAGAAGACCTTCCGGACGCTTCTTTCGCAGGCCAGCAAGAGACCTTCCTTAACGTGAAAGGCATCGACGCTGTACTAGAAGCAACCAAGCACGTTTACGCTTCTCTGTTTAACGACCGCGCTATCTCTTACCGCGTACACCAAGGCTTTGACCACCGTGGCATTTCATTGTCTGCGGGTATTCAACGCATGGTTCGCTCAGACAAAGCCTCTTCAGGTGTGATGTTCACACTTGATACAGAGTCAGGCTTCGACCAAGTCGTGTTCATCACTTCTTCTTGGGGTCTCGGCGAAATGGTTGTACAGGGCGCAGTGAACCCAGACGAGTTCTACGTTCACAAGCCAATGCTAGAGGCGGGTCACTACCCAATCGTTAAGAAGACGTTTGGTTCTAAGCTGATCAAGATGATCTATTCAACCAACCAAGAGATTGGCAAACAAGTTGATATCATCGACACCGATACGCAAGAGCGTAACGAGTTCTCATTGAACGATGAAGAGATCAAAGAGCTAGCAAAACAAGCGATGATCATCGAGAAGCACTATCAACGTCCGATGGACATTGAGTGGGCGAAAGATGGTATCGACGGCAAGCTATACATTGTTCAAGCTCGCCCAGAGACAGTATGTTCTCAAAGCGACCAAAACGTTATCGAGCGTTACGAGCTAAACAACAAGGCCGATGTCTTGGTTGAAGGCCGTGCTATCGGTCAACGTATCGGCTCTGGCCCAGTTCGTCTGGTTGACTCTCTAGACCAAATGTCACTGGTTCAAGAAGGCGACGTACTGGTAACAGACATGACAGACCCAGATTGGGAACCTGTTATGAAAAAAGCCTCTGCGATTGTTACTAACCGTGGTGGCCGAACTTGTCACGCTGCAATCATCGCTCGTGAGCTTGGTATCCCAGCAATTGTTGGTTGTGGTACAGCAACAAGCAGCCTAAAGGATGGCGATACCGTGACAGTGTCATGTTCAGAAGGCGAAACAGGCTACGTTTACAACGGCGAACTCGACTTTGAAATCAAACGTTCTGAGGTTGATGAGCTACCAATACTGCCAACCAAAGTAATGATGAACGTGGGTAACCCAGATCGTGCCTTCGATTTCGCGCAAATTCCAAACGAAGGTGTTGGCCTTGCTCGTCTAGAATTCATCATCAACAAGATGATCGGTATTCACCCAAAAGCCCTATTGAACTTCAATGCACAAACTGACGAGCTAAAAGCAGAAATCAGCGAACGTATTCGCGGCTACAAAGATCCTATCGATTTCTACGTAAGCAAGCTAACGGAAGGCATCGCGACTATCGCTTCTGCATTCTGGCCTAAGCGTGTGATCGTACGTATGTCTGACTTCAAGTCGAACGAATACAGCAACCTTGTAGGCGGCAAAACGTTTGAACCACATGAAGAGAACCCAATGTTGGGCTTCCGTGGCGCATCTCGTTATATCTCGCCAGTATTCGAAGACTGTTTCGAGCTAGAAACTCAAGCGATCAAGCGTGTTCGTAACGAGATGGGTCTTAAGAACGTTGAAATTATGATTCCATTCGTTCGCACTCCAAGCGAAGCGGCATCGGTTATCGACATTCTGGCTAAGTTTGACCTACGCCGTGGCGACCAAGGTCTGAAAGTTATCATGATGTGTGAACTACCATCGAATGCAATTTTGGCTGAAGAGTTCTTGAAGTACTTCGATGGCTTCTCTATTGGTTCGAACGACATGACACAGCTGACGCTTGGCCTAGACCGAGATTCAGGTGACGTGGCACACCTCTTCGACGAGCGTAACCCTGCAGTGAAAGCGATGCTGAAAATGGCGATCGATGCAGCAACCAAAGCAGGTAAATACGTGGGTATTTGTGGCCAAGGCCCATCTGACCATGACGACCTAGCGGAATGGTTAATGGAACAAGGCATTAGCTCTGTTTCGTTGAACCCTGACACGGTTATCGATACATGGTTGAAGCTAGGTAACGTAGCGAATAAATAGCGCTTAGCCACCCAAATAGAAACACCGAAAAGTAAAATCAACAAAGCCAGTCATTATGACTGGCTTTTTCTTAATTGGCTGGTGTTTCTAGTTTCTACCTTGCTCAGCCACAGACATTACTTGTCAGCAAGTAGTTTTGCTGCTGAACGCATTAGTGCAGGGCCTTTATTCTCACCAAAACCTGAGTGGTATGGGTTGGTTGAGAACATCACACCCACAAAGTCACGCGCCGGATCGATGTAAATAAATTGGCCTAGGTTGCCGCTTTTCGACATCGCACCATCGTTAAAAATGAAATCAAACTGGTATGCGTTGTAGTCTGCTTTTTCGTTGTATGCGTGCAGTGAACTGCTCTCTTTGCTAGTACCTACGAATGCTTTTGGATCACCGCCGTTGCGGATACGATCGATCACAGCTTGTGACACCACTGGCTCATCAGCCACCGCTTTCCAGCTAGGTGTAAATAGTGTTCCCCAGCGAGCCATGTCTTCTACCGTTGATGAAACCAAGCCAACCGCAATCGCCATGCCATCTGGCGTCAAGTTGAATTGCATTGGTTGACGTGCGTGCACTTTTGACCAAACACGATCTTCGAATACCTGAGTCCAAGTTTTGTTTTCAACGTTTTCAACTAACTTAGTCAGCACCATGGTGTTGATAGAAGCGTAACGGAAATGGTCACCGGCTTTTTCACCTTCAAGCTTTTGCGCGCCCTTAGCTACATCCATCCAAGTTTCCATCTCACCCGTTTTTGCTCTTGGTGAGTTAAACGATGCCGCAAAGAAGCGCACTACATCAGAATCTGGGTTCAAGATAGACTCTAATGTCTCTTCATTGTCTAGCGCGGTCGACATGTTCAGAACTTGGTGTACTGTGATGCCATCCCAGTTTGTTCCTTTCAATTCAGAAACATACTCAGCGATCTCTTTTTCAGGGTCGACTTTGCCTTCTTCCACTAACATCGCAATCACAGTACCAACCGTCGTTTTTGCTGTAGATGCCCAAACATGCGTATCTGTCGGCTTCATACCCGGGTAAGCTTCGTAAACGATCTCCCCTTTGTGAATCAACATAAAGCCTTGGGTACGGAACTGTTCATCCGCCAAGTACTCATCCATTGTCAACTGACCTTTGCTTTCAGTATTAACTTTGAGTGCAGCGAGTCGTGGGTCGATATTTTTGACTAAAGGCTTGTACTCTTCGTTTGGAGCCGCCAGTGCCGTTGGTAGAAACTCACTCATGTGCATGTTGTAGTAAACGCTGTGGTCGCCGCCCATCTGCCAATGAAAGTTATTGAATAACTCACGAGCTGAGTCAGTAAAACTTGGGGTAAATGCTGTGCTCGCCTCTTTCACGGTCAAGGTAACTTGAGCACCTTCAACTTTTAGAGCTTCTTCAACTGGGTTTGCTGCAAGAGCAAATGATGATGCGGTCGCTAACGATACTAGAACGGCAATGTGTTTAAGTTTCATAATTGTTCTCCTGTTTGGGTTAGGAGAAGTATAGGGAGATGCGCTACACTTAATTAGGTCACTTGGTGACATTTAATGGTAGGCACAAAACAATGAAAGCATCATCGAACACCACCAGCATACTGCTCACTTCGACCAGTAACATTGCTCCATATATTCAGTATTGTGACAAACATAGACTGGATTGGCGCACCGTCGCCGTTGCGTGCGGTCTACCTATTGAGCTGACACAATCCAATCAATGGCTTCCTACACAAGACGTAATTCGCTTCATTCATGGCCTTGAGCGTAAGTTTGGCTATTCGATAGGGATTGAGGTTGGACGTAAAGCCTCTCTAGAACAATTGTCACCTGAGCTAAACCGAAAAATTGAACAATGCACTTCACTCGAGCAAGCGGTACGCTGCTTGATTACTGAAATATCGACCTTAAGTAATCACGTCACCATATGGACGGAAAAAAGCGATGGATTGTGGTGGCTGTGTCATCGAAGTTGCTATCACCCATCGACCTCAGGTTTTGAACAAGCAGAATGGTTTCGCGCCCTGACCGTGATTAGCCTATGCCGTAAGTTCATTGACAGTCGCTGGCAACCATCACACGCCAAGTTGGTCTCTAAGCACAACAGCGCACGTAAATTACCCAAGCATTTCTTTGATTCTGATATTCAGTTTGAAGAGCAATACGGTGCGTTCTCGATTCCGCTGCCCGATGATTATCGTGCCATTTCAGAACAAAATAGTACCCAAGACTGGCATCACGCTGTCGAGATATTAATAGACACCTATGCAACTCTACCTTGGTTCAATATTGAGTGGTTTGCGACCATGCTCGGCATGACAAAACGAACGCTGCAGAGAAACCTAAAGAGAAAAAACATTCTCTTTAAAGAAGCCAAAGAACAAGTTCGGGAAGCTAAAGCAAAACAGTTACTCGAAGAGAGCGACCTTTCTGTTCAAGACATCAGTTGGCAAGTGGGTTACAGCGACCTGAGTAATTTCAATCGTGCATTCAAAGGTTGGGTTGGACAAACAGCCCCAGACTATCGTCGCCAGAGCCAGAACTCAGAAACAAAAAATCCGACCTAATGGCCGGACTAATTATAAACACATAAAGCAGGTGACACCGACGGCGTTAATCAAGCAATGCTCGCGCATTATCGCCTTGCTCATAGATGCAAAGACTAACACTGGATAGGATTTTGATATCCTCTAAAGTCACGAGCAACGAATTGATGCCATTGGAGAGGTTTTGATTCAAACGGTTAACTATGAGTTGCACCTTAGCAATATCCTCTCTTGCTTTTGGAACACGAGTGTTCATAAAGTTAAACCACTTTTCATTCATATTACGAGACACTTTGGCGAGTACCTCTGTATTGGTAATTGTGAATGGTTTATCCAATGTCCCACCATCACGCAGAATATCGTAAATAATGTGGCCGTTCTTTTTCGCCACCATCATATTTTTGGTATTAAGTTGCAGTTCACCAATGTGGCCGTTTTCCATCTCTAGGAAGAATTTAATATCTTTGTATCCGGCATCCGTTGCACCACAGTTATATTTGGCTTTTACACCTTTACTGGTGCCATAACGATCTTTCATCGCCGATTGGTGGTGCTTGAGCTTGTCGAACTCTGTTGACAGAGCGATGATGGACTTAGCAGCAACCATATCTTGCATAGTTTCAAAAACGATCGTCATTCGGGCCGCATCTTTTAGATCGCCGATATCATAATGACGTTTACGATTGGTAATTTTATCTAACGCACCATGAAAATCTTTAACCCCTAAGTAAGCACCCGGTGGTTGTTTCAACGTGCCATTACAGACAGAAGCAACTTTAACGGCGTATTCTTTTAGAGCTGCCTGTGCTTCAACCGTCTCCATAAACATCATGAAAAGCTGCTTTTTCTTAAGCGTGGCATTTGCAACCTGATTTCGAGAACCAGCATCTAAATTCCCACTGGCAAGCTTTTGGCTCGTTGCGTCATCCAAGTAATCATTAATTTTCTCTTTCTGAGTCATGATGTCTAATATCACTTGGTCTTGTTGCTTGTTCGCAGCATTTAAGTAGTCAAAGTTTTCTATCTTCTGTCTCAACGCCTGCAGCCTTTGGTTGTAGTCTTCAACATTAACTAAACGGAAACCTTGAGACATGATTCCTTGCTGGTTTATCTTCGCCAATACCTTTGCTTTGTTTTTTCTTACTTGATCTGCGGTGATCTGGATGACTTCTGTCCCTGACATATTTAGTTCCCTCTCAAATATGAGTTAGTTAAACGCAACTCCTGTGCTTATTAAACGATACTAGTTTATAGATACTGGAATTACATTAAGCAACAATGATAAGCCTATAAAATAAATGAGGTTTGAGATACGGTTCTATAAATTAGCTCACTAAAACCTTGCCGTACAAGTTAGTTATTTAACCGATCAACTCGAACACGAAATCTTCGCGCCCCATAGATCTCCTGTCATTTATTGGTATCCTACGGGCCTTACGTTATCCTTAACGCAAATCTTCATTGAGAGGTTCATCAATAAAGTGAATCGACCTTCAAGAATAATAAGAGTGCTATGAATTCTACGACCGCAACTCCCTCGCCTTCTCTTGGCCGACAACTCTATACAATGACATGGCCAATGCTGTTTGGGGTGCTCTCCCTGATGAGCTTCCAACTTGTAGACAGTGCTTTTATTGGCCAGTTAGGCGTACTGCCGCTCGCGGTTCAAGGTTTCACGCTACCAATTCAGATGATCATTATCGGGATTCAGGTCGGGCTAGGCATCGCGACAACGGCTGTGATTGCGAGAGCGATTGGCGCCAACGAGATACGCTACGCCAAACAGCTCGGCGGATTGGTGGTTGCGATGGGCAGCGTGAGTGTCGCGCTGTTCTCCGTCATCATCTACCTACTTCGTGGTCCTATTTTGCAACTCCTCGATGCACCACCAACGGTACTGCCGATCATTGATTCTTACTGGATCTATTGGCTGGTAAGCTCTTGGACAGGTGCACTGCTCTACTTTTTCTACAGCGTGTGTCGTGCCAATGGTAATACCATGCTGCCCGGTTCGATGATGATCGCGACCAGTATCATCAACTTGATATTGGACCCGATTTTCATCTTCACGCTCGACATGGGCATCAACGGAGCCGCGATTGCGACCATCTTGGCGTTCGGTGCGGGTATCTTTATCGTTGCTCCGAAGGTGACTAAGAAGCATTGGATGACATTCGACTGGCACGATCTCGACATCGGCAAGAGTGTTCGCTCCATCGGTAACATCATGGGGCCAGCCATGATCAGCCAATTGCTGCCACCAGTCTCTTCGATGCTCGCCACCAAACTGCTTGCAGGCTATGGCACAGCAGCCGTTGCAGCTTGGGCGCTAGGTTCACGTTTTGAATTCTTTTCGATTGTTGCAGTGCTTGCTCTGACTATGTCGATGCCACCTATGATTGGTCGCATGTTGGGAGAAAAGAACCTAGGGAACATACGTAGTCTTGTGAAGATTGCTGTGATGTTTGTATTAGGGTTCCAATTAGTGATCGCACTGGTCACCTGGGTGTTCTCTGGCGGGTTGGCAAATCTCATGACCAGCGAAGACGAAGTCTCGACCATTTTGAACTACCACTTACTTATCGTTCCTATCAGTTTAGGGCCTTTGGGCATCTGTATGCTGATGGTTTCTATCTCTAATGCGCTTGGCAAGTCTTATACTGCCTTGACGATATCAGCACTGCGCCTGTTTGCTTTCTTCTTACCTTGTTTATGGGTTGGTTCGCAGCTTGCTGGCATTGAAGGCCTATTCTGGGGTGCCATGGTAGGTAATGTACTTGCCGGCACTTGTGCATGGTTTATGTACCAACGAGCACTTGGGCAAGTCGAAGCGAGACTAGCCAAATAGGTAATTGAACAGCTAGAGCGTTATGAACGAAAAAGCAGCCACTTAGGCTGCTTTTTCGTTTTAAGATTTAAAGGGTATCTAGTTTAAACTTGCTCAAAGTGACTCAAAAATTCGCCGCAATCTTTTTGGAAAAGGGGCAAAGCCTCCCCGAGTTTTTCATCATCCCAATGCCACCATTCAAGGCTTTCTAACCGCTCGGCATAACTAGGGTCATCAAACCGAGGACGCAACACTTTGGCAGGGTTACCAACCACAATTGAGTATGGCGGTACGTCTTTGGTCACCACGCTACCCGCGCCAACGATCGAACCATTACCAATCGTAATACCCGGAAGAACAATCACGCCGTGACCAATCCACACATCGTGTCCAACCTGTACTTTGTCTTCTTCACGCCACGAGAACACCTCATCGTCCAATGAAGTAGGGTCTTCACCTAGTTGATACTTGCCCGGGCGATAAGTGAAATGATGCAACGTTGGACGCCACCACGGATGGTTGCTCGGGTTCAGGCGAACCGCCGCCGCAATGGATGTGAACTTACCAATCTCGGTAAACATCAGGTTACAGTCATTTTGGATGTAGCTGTAGTCTCCGACTTGCACGTTATTTAGCACGCAACGGTCGGCGATTTCAGTCCAACGCCCTAGTTCAACATTGTGCAGTTTACTGCTGTCAGCAACGCTAGGTTCGCTGTTCAGGGTTGGGGAAAGTGGTTGGCTCATAGGGTTATCTCCTCGCCATCGTTGAGAATGCGCAGTCGCTCTGAAAAGGCTTGTGGATGTTGCTCAGCCCAGCCAAGCATGTGGTGGCTCACATGAATCAAGCCTAGATTTTTGGGGCGACAGGTTTCATCGATGTCTAAAATATGGTGGAAGTCGTTGTGGTTTAGGCTAGCTCGAGGGTCTTCAATTGGCGAGTAATTACAATCGGTAATTAACCAATCAACGGGAAACTCTTTCAACCAACGCTCAGTTTGTTTTGGCAGCCCTACCGTATCGGTTAAATAAGCCAAGCGCTTGCCATCAAATTCAAAGTAATAACCAAGACAAAGTTTAGAGTGATTGAGGGGCAGAGGCGTGATGGTAATTCCCTGCCAATAAAATGATTTAAATGCTTGTGCTCGCAGGGAAAAGTCCAAGATACCAGGGTGTTTATAAAGATCGTCGCAGCCAAGCGGGTCATCCGGTGAAATCACCGAGATCTTATCGCCAGCGCCCCAGCGAAGATCAAACAAACTATGAACATGATCCATGTGGTAATGAGTCAATAAGATCTTGTCTATCGAGCCCGCAGGAAAACGGCACATAAGATCAGGAGCATTGGCATCCAGTAGTAAAAACTTGCCATTATGTTCAAGGTAAGCCGATGACTTTTCACGCCTCAAATTTGAGTCTTCGCGGGCAGCACCACACACCGAACAATCACACCCATAAACCGGTACCATCGCACTGTTGGCTGTGCCTAACATGGTTAACTTCATGCGACACCACCTATGGGTTCTGCGAGCCTTTCAGCTTGTTCTTTTAAACGGGCAAACTGCGCAATGCTCTGCTCAAGCGTACCGCTATTATCAATACACAGCGTATTATTGAGAGCCGATGAGCCTGATGCTGAATCGATACAATAGTCTGCCGCGCGTTGTAAGCGAAGGGCAATCTGCGCTTCACTCTCTCGTCCGCGAGCTCGCAAGCGTGCTTCTAACACCTCGGGGTTAACGCTCACCACAACAGGGACTAATCGTTCGCCAAACAACTCTCTTGCCGCATCCAAATACGCACGTGAGCCATTAACCACGACACTCAAACCGGCATCCATCCACTGATACACTTCTTGGCCAATGCCATAACTCATGCCGTGCGCTTGCCAACTCATCGCGAACATATTGCGTGAGTAGCGAATGAAGAACTCATCATCACTAAGCTCTACGTGGTTTTCGCCACCAGCATCCGCCGCACGTGTGATGTAGCGATGGGCGACCACCAAGTCTTCAACAAACTGCTCTCGTAGCGCTGAGATAATTGAATCTTTACCAGCTCCAGAAGGACCAATTACGTAATAAAGCTGACCCGGTTTGTCAGCTTTAGGGGCAGCGTTCACCACCCCATTCACATCAAATGAGTGACCTTTAGACATGGATTAGAATACCTTCTTGCCTTCACGCCACACACGAGATACTAGCTGGTGATCATCCAAACGATGCGCTAATACCAGATCTGCACGCTTACCTTCCGCGATGACACCACGGTCAGTTAAGCCAAGAGCTTGTGCAGGATTCAATGTCGCCAATTGCACCGCCTGTGCTACATCGAGGTTATTGCGCTCATCATTCACTAGCGTAAATACCGCGTCTAGCAAACTCACTGGGTAATAATCGGAAGACAAAATATCCAACACGCCCAAAGACGCCAGTTCATGCGCTGCGACGTTACCCGAGTGCGAACCGCCACGAATCACGTTTGGCGCACCCATCATTACCTTCAATCCCAATTCGTGAGAACGCTTTGCCGCTTCAACTGTGGTTGGAAACTCTGCGATAACCATGCCCAACTCTTTAGATTCCGTGACATGCGCGCTGGTTGCATCATCATGGCTTGCGGTTGGAATGTTCAAATCACGACACTGACGGGTGATCTCATCACGGTTCTGTTTCGACCAACGCTGTGACTGAGCAACCTGGTCTTTTTCGTAGACTGCCATTTCAGCATCCGTCATGTTGTACTTGCCCTGATAGTAAGTACGGTACTTATCAATGTTCACAAATTGACGCTGACCCGGTGCGTGATCCATCAAGGATACTAACTGTACTTCTGGCATATTCACGTAACGCTCAAACAAACTAACGGTAGTCGAGTGCGGCACTTCACAACGCAAGTGAATACGGTGCTCGGCACGGGTTAAACCACGTTTCTGACTCTCGGCTACGGTATTAATAAACTGATCGAGATTCTCTTGGCGATTGCCATCTCGGTAGTCACCTAAAGCAACCGCATCAAGCACCGTGGTGATGCCCGATCCAATCAGCTGAGTATCATGCGCGCTCATTGCCGAAAGCGGTGGCCAGTTTACCTTTGGTCTTGGCGTGAAGTACTTCTCTAGATTGTCGGTATGCAGCTCAATTAAACCCGGCATCAAGAAGCCATTCTCACCATCAAAGGCACCCGGAAGCTGGCTAGTAGAGTCAGACATGTTGGCAATCACGCCGTCTCGCAGCTCAACAGAGCCACGCACTACTTCATTTTCAAGCACCAGATTTACGTTGGTAATAATCATTTGCGTCAGCTCCCTTTACGCACACGCTGTGGTGAGTTGTTTTGGTGAAATGTCTTTTTGTAGCTTCACGTCATACAGTCGGTCAGCGACCAAATCTCGTGTTGCTTCGTCATGAAAGATACCGATGATTGCAGCGCCGCCTGCTTTGGCTTCTTCAATCAAACTCACGACTACCGCACTGTTGGTGGCATCAAGCGAAGCCGTTGGCTCATCAAGCAGTAGGATTGGGTAATCAACAATAAAACCACGTGCGATGTTCACACGCTGCTGTTCACCACCAGAAAAGGTTGCAGGCGCTAAGTGCCACAAATGCTCAGGTACGTTTAAGCGAGTCAGCAGTAACTTAGCTCTCTCTTGTGCTTCTTGCGCGCAGCCACCCATTTCCAACATAGGTTGCATCACTACTTCCAGTGCACTGATACGTGGAATGACACGTAAGAACTGGCTCACCCAACCTATGGTGTGCTTGCGCACGTTGATGATTTCTCTTGGTGTCGCTTTCGCAAGGTCGAGCGTACTGCCTTGGTGTACAACGTTAATTGAGCCAGAGTCCACTAGGTAGTTGGCATATAGCGCGCGCAATAGCGTTGATTTACCTGAACCTGAATGACCGTGTAAAACCACACATTCACCACTGTCTACTGAGAAGTTCGCACCAGTGAGAACTGGCAGTTCAACGCCATTTTGATTGTGCAGCACAAAGGTTTTGCTGACGTTGTTTACGGTTAATTTGGTATTCATGTCATCGTCCTTAATTCTGCAATACAGAAGAAACTAGCAATTGTGTGTATGGGTGTTGAGGATCATCAAGCACTTGATCGGTAAGGCCACTTTCTACTACTTCACTGCGGCGCATCACCATTAATCGATGGGCAAGCAAGCGAGCTACAGCAAGATCGTGGGTTACGATCACCACGGCCAGTTCAAGCTCTGTCACCAAGCGGCGAAGAAGATCGAGCAACTTAGCTTGTACAGATACATCCAAACCACCTGTCGGCTCATCCATAAAGATCAACTTAGGGTGAGTCACAAGGTTGCGAGCGATCTGTAATCTCTGCTGCATACCACCAGAAAAAGTCGTCGGCATGTCATCCATTCGATCCGTTGGGATCTCAACATCACCGAGCCATTTCGCGGATTTCTCACGAATTTCGCCATAGTTACGTTCGCCTACGGCCATTAGGCGCTCACCAATGTTGCCGCCCGCCGATACTCGACCTCGCAAGCCATCCATTGGATGTTGATGCACCACGCCCCACTCTGTGCGAAGCAAGTGACGACGTTGGCTTTCTGCCATTTGGTATAAATCTTCCAGTTGTGAGATTTGTTTATCCGCGTCACCACGCAAGTAAATCACTTCACCGCTGTCTGGGGTTTGACGGCCAGAAAGCGACTTCAATAAGGTACTTTTACCCGAGCCCGACTCACCCACAATGCCTAACACTTCTCCAGGGAAAAGGTCAAAAGATACGTTCTGAAAGCCCTTACCCGGCGCATAAAGCTTAGTGAGATTAGAGACAGACAACAGAGGCTGCTCTGACTGGTTCCATTCGTGTTTCATGTTCGTCACAGCGTTCATGCGTTGTTCTCCTGTTGTTCGCGACAGTAATCCGTGTCTGAACACACGAACATATGTGAGCCTTGGTCATCCATAACGACTTCATCAAGGAAAGTATCCGTCGAACCACAAATCGCACATGGCTCGTCCCATTGTTGAATCTCAAATGGGTGATCTTCAAAATCTAGACTTTGAACCTTGGTGTAAGGAGGAACGGCGTAAATACGCTTTTCACGACCCGCGCCAAACAATTGCAATGCGGCCATGTTGTCCATTTTTGGATTATCGAATTTAGGAATTGGCGATGGATCCATGATGTAACGATCGTTTACTCGCACTGGGTAAGCGTAAGCCGTAGAGATGTGGCCAAAACGAGCGATGTCTTCATACAGTTTGACGTGCATGATTCCGTACTCTTGCAGCGCATGCATTTTACGAGTCTCAGTTTCACGTGGTTCAATAAAGCGCAGCGGCTCTGGGATCGGCACCTGATACACCAAGATCTGATCTTCTTGAAGATCAACTTCAGGAATACGGTGACGAGTCTGAATAATGCTCGCTTCCGTCGTTTTTTCAGTCGTGTTTGCACTGGCAATGGACTTGAAGAACTCGCGAATCGACACGGCGTTTGTTGTGTCATCTGCACCTTGGTCAATCACTTTTAGCGTGTCTGGCTGGCCAATTATTGCAGCGGTGATCTGCACACCACCCGTTCCCCAACCGTAAGGCATTGGCATTTCGCGACCGCCAAATGGCACTTGATAACCCGGAATGGAAACTGCTTTAAGCAAAGCACGGCGAATCATTCGCTTGGTTTGCTCATCAAGGTAACCGTAGTTGTAACCCGTCGCACCTACTGGGCTCTGAGATGCTGTTTCTTCAGCATTGAATGTCGCTGAAGCGTTACCCACCGGTGCATTAAGCGTTGCAGTGTTCATGACTGACCTCCTTGTTCGTCATTACCTGGCTGAGCCATCAATTCATCGTGCTCTTTGTGCATTTTTCTCAGCAGTTCCAGTTCTGCTTGGAAATCGACGTAGTGAGGAAGTTTAAGGTGAGAGACAAAGCCTGCGGCTTCTACGTTGTCTGAGTGAGAAAGCACAAACTCTTCATCTTGAGCTGGGCCATCGACAGGCTCATCGTATTCTGCGGCTTGCAAAGAACGGTCAACCAACGCCATCGACATTGCTTTACGTTCAGTAGCACCGAACGTTAAACCGTAGCCACGAGTCAGTTTTGCTTTCTGTTGTTTGTTACCAACAAAGCCATTGATCATCTGGCACTCTGTCAGTTCAATTTCACCAATATCGATGCTGAAACCTAACTCTTCAGGCTCAATCGATAGCGTTGAAAAACCCGTACGAATCTCGCCCGCGAAAGGGTGATTACGACCATAGCCACGTTGGGTTGAGTAGCTCAGTGCCAATAAGAAACCTTCATCGCCGCGCACCAAATTTTGTAGGCGTGCGCTGCGGTTACATGGGTAGTTCACCGGATTCATGGTGATGTCTTCTGGTACTTGTTGGTCATCTTCTTCGGTCAACATCATGTCGAGGTTTTCGAGAATGCCGAGCACCTGAGGGCAAGGTTCAGAATCAGTCACATCTTGCGTGGGGATCTGCGGTGTTTCCCCTTCGGCAAGTAGGCTGAAATCCAATAAGCGGTGCGTGTAATCGTAGGTTGAGCCTAAGATCTGACCGCCCGGTAAATCTTTATAGGTTGCTGAAATACGACGTTCAATTCGCATTGTATTGGTATCAACGGGTAGCGCAGTGATCAGGCGAGGTAACGTGGTGCGATAGGCACGCAACAAGAAGATAGCTTCAACCAAATCACCTGCGGCTTGTTTGATGGCCAATGCCGCGAGTTGTTTGTCATAAATTCCGCCTTCCGTCATCACTCGGTCTACCGAACCTGACAGCTGTTCTTGAATCTGTTCAACGCTTAACTCTGGTAATTCAGGATTGCCGCGACGCTTCTTCGCTTGCAGTTGGTGCGCCAGACTAATGGCCTTTTCACCACCTTTTACAGCAACGTACATGTTGTCGCCTCCACTTTAGTTGTACGAGGCAAACACAGCGCTTGCTGGTTCGCCACAAAGATAAAGTCGACACCTAATGGGAACTTCACCAATGATTGACGTTCTTTAAGGTGAGCAATAAAGCCCGCCGGTAATCCGCTAAAAAACGCAGCTTGTTCACTTTGAATACCCGGGCCACTCAGAGACAGCTCAGTTCCAGACGTCAAGCTATCAACTTCAATCACAACTGTTGTTGAGGTATCTGGGTACTCTTCGTTGCCGAGATTGAATGTCAGTTCTGACCAATCAACATCCTGTAGATCTTGTGCTGAAATCGCAGCAAAGCTCGCTTGTTGAGTCTGCTCTACAATCGGTGCGCCAATGTGAAACTTGATGTTTTCAGTCACCGCGTGATCAGCTTTTAATGTCGAAGATAGCCAGATCGGCGTTGCATTGTCGGCCATGGAAAGTAGCGTTTGAGCGGCTGCACTCATCATTGAACCAAAGCCTTCGCAACGATTTAGTGTTACGACGGTACCGGGTTCAGACATCGCCTTGAGCAGCAATCGAAAGCACTGCTGACTGTCATGAACTGCATCTTGAAATGCAGGAGAAATCATACTCATTGAATTCGTTCTAACCTGTTTAATTCGTTAATCTTATTCTTGAATGACATGTAGTTATTCTGCTTACCTGCGAAGCTAATCTTCTCCGCGGACCTAATCTTCACCGCGAACCATGGTAAAAAAGTCCACTTTGCTTGAAGCCACTTCTTGGCGACGTTGACTGTCTCGTTCATGTTTCATCGCAGCCAAAGGCTCTATCAGTTGCGTGTTGATCACTTCGGCTTGCTGTCCGTTTTGCATCAGGGCATCGACGACGGCTGCTAGCTCTGCATGAGGCTTGCTTCGCCCCTGTAGGTAGCTGTAACCAAGCTCTCCACTCGTTAGCTTGATAACGGCGCGAGTAATCGTGACATCCCCCATGTTGAACTGACGACCTGTTGAGCCCATACGTGCACGCACTTGTGCTAAACCAATCTCTGGTTGGCGAACCATTGCGTATTCTGCGTCTAGCTCTAATGCTTCCCAGCGCGTTTTCAATTCTGAGAACTGGCTCTGCGCGAGTACTGACATCCACTTTTGTCGCTCTTTCAAAGCTGTCATTTAGTGCTCCATTACAATTTCGGTTGCGTCGGCACGGGTGTTCGAACTTGAAAATTCTGCTATCACTTGCGTGCCTTTGATTACGTTGGTGGTTTTAATTTTGAGTAGCGGTGTACTGGTGCTAATTTGCAACAAACGACACTCTTCATTGGTTGGGATTTTCGCGCCCACTCGAGTCTCTTTTCGCTCTAAATCAGTATCCAAACCACGCTGAATAAATTGGTGCAAAGAACCGTTGGTGAAGTTCTTGAGAATCGGCCACCACGCCACATTGGGTAGATAGTGGTCGATAATGGTTCTCGGTGTATCTCCGGTTTTTCGCAGGGTACGGATGTGAATAACCTTGCTCCCCTCTTCAATCTTCAAGTAGCCCGCAATCTTTGGGGGTACATTGATAAGACGAGATTGAAGCACCTCACATCTTGGCATCGCACCTTGCTCAATCAGGTTCTTGGTGAAATGAGCTCCTGAGTGAAGTCGATATTCACTTGGCTGACGAATCACCATGTTGCCTTTGCCTTGGTGGCGTTGAATCAAGCCCGTTGACACGAGTTCATCGACTGCGCGGCGAAGCGTGTGACGGTTTACTGCAAAGCGCTCAGCCAATTTGGATTCAGGTGGTAAGTAGTCACCTGGCACAAAGTGGTCTTTCACTTCCTTTTCAAGCTCTGAGGCAATATCTAAGTAAACGGGCATAAGGGTTTCCTTTCTTAAAATTCAATCACTTATCTAGACAAGTTTGGTTAAATAGGCATCTGAGATGCCTAGATAAACTTCTTACGGATGATTTGAGAAACGAAGTCGATAATGCTTACCGTCACAATAACAATCGCCATGATTGCTGCGGTTTGTTGCAGCTGGAAACCTGAAATAGATTGCCAAAGCAGCACACCGATACCGCCTGCGCCAACCATGCCGACAACCGTTGCCGAGCGAATGTTCGACTCCAAGCGGTACAGTGAGTACGAAATCCAAAGTGGCAACACCTGTGGAATCACGCCGTAAAGAATCACTTCGATAGGATTCGCGCCTGTCGCTTTCACACCTTCCATCGGTCCGGGTTCAATCGCTTCAATCGCTTCGGCAAAGAGCTTGGCAAGTACGCCAGTTGTGTGAATGAACAGCGCCATCACGCCTGCAAATGGCCCTAATCCGACAACCACGACAAACAGCATCGCAAACACCATTTCATTGATAGCGCGTAAACAGTCCATCAATCGACGAATTGGAAATGTCACCCAGCTCGGCATCAGGTTTTCAGCACTCAGAATGCCGAATGGGATTGCTAACAGAATCGATAACACGGTTCCCCAAATACCCACTTGAATCGTCACCAGCATTTCGGTTAAGTAGACATTGCTTTCACTAAAGTCAGCAGGGAAAAAGTCTTTACCTAGCTGAACCATGTTCTCTGGGTGTTCAAAGAACATCATTGGTGCCATTTCTGCGCCTTGCCACGCCCAACTAAGGACCAGTAGTGCTATCACAGCAATCACGCCGTTTTTAATCGACAGCTTTGATGAAGGCTCGTAACGTTGAGTCATTGCAGTCATTGTTCTCATACTCTTTTATAGCGCCGCCCACAGCAGCGCAGGGGAATTGGATTAACCTTCCAGCGCATCAATTTCTGTTTGCAGCTGGTCGATTTCGGCTTGGTATTGCGCCATACGATCGGCTCTCACTTTCTCGCTAAGGTTGCTGTTGTTTTCCGCTTCAACCAGCTTCTTAAACGCTTCCATTTGACGGATAGGCAGTAGTTGGTTGTTATCGGTAGCAGCAAAGCCAGACCAAGCCAGTTGATTTAGGTTTTTAAGCTGCTCAGGCTGTTCGCCGTAGCTCACGAAGAAATCACGCGCCTTTTGTTTCAAGCCTTCATCTAAGTCTTTACGGTAGGTAATCACATCTGATGGAATGAGCTCTGACTGCCAAACCACCTTGAGCTTGCTAAACAGCTCAGGGTTCTGGTCTTCAATGCGAATAAGGCTCATGGTGTGATTAGTTGCGACATCGACTTGGTTATTCGCTACGGCCATCACGTTAGCGCCATGGCTTGCGGTCACATTGCGGTGAAAGTCATTCGCAGAGATGCCATTGTTGGCAAATGCTTCGAAGTTCGGAACGAGGAAGCCCGAAGTAGAATTAGGATCGCCATTACCAAGCTTGAGTGTTTTGTGTTGCTCTAGAACATCTTCAAGCGTGTTGATGTTGTCGTTTTCAGCGTTAACAATCAGTAAGCTGTAATAACCCTGTAAGCCATCTTCATCGATGTAACGAACGAAGGCTTCAGCGTTTGCACGGTCAACAGCTTCCATTGCCGCCTTGTTTCCGTAGTAAGCAAAATCCACTTTGCCAAAACGTTGTGCCTGAATGATGCCTGCGTAATCGGGTGCGAAATAGGCGTTCACTGGCATGCCTAACGCTTTACCTAGGTCATCCAAAAGAGGCTCCCAGCGGCTACGCAAGTTTTGTTGTGCATCGGTTGCGATGATGCCAAAGTTAATCGAATCTTTAGCAAAAGCGTGGCCAGCAGTGAGAGTCGTCATCAACACAGTTGCTAGCGTCACGGCCTTCTTAATCCCTGATTTCATTGAATGAAACATCTTAAATTCCCTGATACTTAAAAAGACGCAGCGAGCACGTCGTTAGGTTGAATATGTGGCGTGTTTGTCGATTTTTTAGAACGATATAGATCTTCAAGCTGAGGCTTAGTCAGTTCCGCACTCTTTCCTTCGTAGAACACTTGGCCGTCTTTAAGCGCGATGATGTTTTCGCAATACTTAAGAGCGTGGTCGACTTGGTGGAGTGTTACGATCACAGGAATGCCTTCCTTTTGATTGATATCCGTAAGCAGCTCCATCACGATGCGTGCTGATTCTGGATCAAGCGAAGCAATTGGCTCATCGGCAAAAATGATTTTGGCTTTCTGCATCAGCGCACGTGCGATTGCGACACGCTGTTGTTGGCCACCTGATAGGTTACCAACGCGTTGGCCTGCAAAATCTTCCATACCAACGCGACGCAGTGCTTCAAGCGCTTCTTGCTGTTGTTCAACCGTAAAAATACCCGTCAGAGTGCGCCACTTAGGTGTAGAGCTCAGTGCGCCAATCAGTACATTGGTCATCACAGATAAGCGGTTAACGAGATTGAATTGTTGGAAGATGTAACCCGCTTGCGCACGGATGTCGCGAACATTGCTGTCTGCCTTACCGTTCGCCTGTACCGTTTGGCCAAGCACGTTAATTTGAGAGTCGGTGCTTTTATCTCCGATGATCAGACCGCTTAAGTGACGAAGCAGTGTAGATTTACCTGAACCAGACGGACCAAGTAGCGCCGTCATCTTACGACTGGTAATCGTCAAATTGATGCCATTCAGTGCCTTGTTCGAACCGAATGTTTTGTTGACCTTCTTAACTTCAATGATGTTATTCATCGTCAATGTCCCTGTTTGATTTAAGGCCACTTTGACGTTTGAATATTAAAGTTACGTGTCGGTTTATTTGCAGAAATGAAATATTTCAAGGGGTTAGTTAACTTGTCTAGACAAGCTTAACTCGCTGTTTTAAATACCAAAAAATCAAGAGATTTGCGGGAGAATATCAACTTATATACGGAGGTAATTCACAGTAATTTGACAATAAAAAGCTCAATAAAAATCGCAGCGTCTTGGAGTTCTCCAAGTAATAGATACACACCTCCAATAACTAACAAGCTCACATATAAAAAAGCATCCCATTATGGAATGCTCGTTTCACCTCAATCGAAAATTTGTTCTAGATCATTAAAGCCTTCAAAAATGCAATCTTTGGTTTTAAATATGTAAACCTTGATGAAGTTTAAGAAATTAAACCTAATTTACCTATTTCGAGTGATCACGTTCAAATTTCGTTCTTGATTTAGCTCTAAAACTTACGACTTGTTGATGTTTTAGACGTTTACGTCAGGTTTACAGAAGTTTACTGCGTATTGTGGAAATACCACCAAAGGAGTAGATTTCAGTCATTGAGTTCAAAAATGTAAACCGAAATCATGAATGTAAAACAAGTTCGATTCACCGATGAAGACAGAGAATGTTTAAACAATTACTTCCGCTTGGCGGACACAATTGCTGACTTGATTGGCCCTTACTGCGAAGTGGTCATTCACTCCTTTGAAAGCCTAGAAAACTCTGTCGTGAAGATCGTCAATGGTCATCACACAGGTCGTGAAATCGGCTCGCCTATCACCGATTTAGGTTTACGCATGTGGAGTACATTCGAGAAAACTGGCGAAGTTTCTCCAAAGAGCTATTTCACCAACGCAGCAGACGGTTCCCTACTGAAATCGACTACCTGCGTACTGGCTGGTCCACAACAAAAGCCGATCGGCATGCTGTGTATCAACATGAACTTATCTTTCCCATTTCCAGAAATCGTCAAAACGCTGATGCCGCAGTGCAATGTGCCGCAAGCCATTGTCAGCGAGACATTCAGCAACAATGCAAATGATGTGATTCAGCAAGCATTGAGTTCAGCCATTAACGAGGTTGACCAAGACGAGTCGGTTTCTTCCAAAGGTCGCAATAAAGCCATCATTCGTTGTTTATTTGATAACGGCGTATTTGAGCTAAAAGAGACGACTACACAAGTATCAGAGCAACTTGGGATCAGCCGACAGGCGGTTTACAAGTTTATCCGTGAATTTAAATCAGAATAAAACCAATAATTTAGGAGTTACATCGTGAAACAGATCATTGCCACTGAACAAGCACCTGCAGCTATCGGCCCCTACTCACAAGGTACGTCTTACGGCGACATGGTTTATACATCAGGTCAATTACCTCTCGTTCCGGAAACCATGCAGTTTGTTGAGGGCGGCATCAAAGAGCAGGCTCGTCAGTCGCTAGAAAACTTAAAAGCTGTACTAGAAGCGAGTAATGCAGGACTGGACACAGTGCTTAAGACAACCTGCTTCCTATCTGACATGGAAAACTTCGTTGCCTTTAACGAAGTGTACACAGAGGTGTTTGGTACAGAGAACGCACCTGCTCGCTCTTGTGTTGAAGCAGCACGACTACCAAAAGACGCACTGGTTGAAGTTGAAGCCATCGCATACAAAAAATAACCGACTTAGGTATTAATGGGTATCATAGGAGATTCTCATGAGCGTTTCATTTATCGCATTAAGCGTACTGTTCTTTGGGTTCTACGCACTGCTGTCGAACTTCAAAAAGCAAAAGAAAAGTTTTAACTTCCGCGTACTGAGTGCGCTTGCTGCTGGCTTGTTGTTCGGTGGCGCAATTCAACTTGTTTTCGGTGTCGGCAACGTTGCGACCTCTGGCTTTGCTGAACTGATTTCAGTGTTCGGTAAAGGCTACATCAAACTTCTACAAATGATCGTTATCCCACTGGTATTCGTGGCGATGATCTCTTCGATCATGAACGTTGAAGGCGGCGGTGCGCTATCTCGCATCGCACCAAAAATCATCGGTATTCTACTTTTCACTTGTGCAATCTCAGCAGCCGTTGGTATCGCAAGTATTTACCTATTTGGTATCGATGCGAACGCACTAGTAAGCACTATCGGCACAAACAGTGCGATTGAAGCTCGCGGTGATTCACTGGTAGCAACACAAGATGCAATGGCGAGCAGTGGTCTGTCTGGTATGGCTCTGTCTATCATTCCAACCAACATCTTCGACATGCTAACGGGCTCTCAACGTACTTCTACGTTATCAACTGTACTGTTCGGTATGTTCCTTGGTTACTGTATCCTTCAAGTGAAAAACCGTAAGCCAGAGAAAGTGCAAAACTTCGTTGATTTCATCAACTCTGCAAAAGAAGTGGTGCTTTCAATGGTGCGTGAAATTCTGAAGCTAACGCCTTACGGTGTATTCGCTCTGATGACCACATTCATGATGACCAACGACCTGTTCGCACTTGCAGAGATGGGACGCTTCCTTCTAGCAAGCTACGTAGCAATTGGCGTTATGTTCGGCATCCACTTCGTCATGGTGTCAATGTTCGGTCTTTCTCCTGCTAAGTTCATGAAGAAAATCTGGCCAGTATTGGTGTTCGGTTTCGGTTCTCGCTCAAGCATGGCAGCTATCCCGCTAAACGTTGAAACACAAACTCAACGCCTAGGTGTAGATGAAGAAACAGCAAACATGTCAGCAACATTTGGTACCAGTATCGGTCAAAACGGTTGTGCAGGTATCTACCCAGCTATGCTAGCAATCATGGCGGCACAAGTAATGGGCATGCCTGTAGACTTGAGCTTCATCCTACAACTGATCGCTGTTATCGCAATTGCTTCATTCGGTATCGCAGGTGTCGGTGGTGGTGCAACGTTCGCAGCAGTAGCTGTACTGACCATCATGGGTCTAGACATCACAGTAGTCGCGATTCTAGTGTCTATCGAAGCGCTAATTGACATGGCTCGTACAGCGCTGAACATCTCAGGCTCTATGTTGTCAGGCGTTCTTACAGCGAAGAAGAATGGCTCATTGGATACTGAACAATACGACGCTGACGTTACAGCGACAGTATCAAAAGAAGCAGCAGTATAATTCTCAAACTTAATTAAGAGCACTCCACTTGAGTGCTCTTCTGTTTTTCCTGAGTTCAGGTTATTTAGGTAGTAAATATGAAAGTTGTTGTTATAGGCGGTAGCGCTGCGGGTATGAGTTTCGCAGCAAAATACAAACGTAATCAACCATCAGACGAAGTCATCGTTTTAGATAAGCGTAGCTACATCTCTTTCGGAGCCTGTGGCTTACCTTACTTTGCAGGCGGCATGTTTGATGACACCGAGCGAATGATCTCTCGTACGCCAGAACAAGCCATAAAATCTGGTTTAGATGTTCGTGTAGAAACGGAAATGGTGTCGTTCGACCGCACTGAAAAACACATTACAGTGCGTCACCAAAACGTAGACAGCACTATCGATTACGATATGTTGGTGATTGCGACAGGCGCACGTCCGATCGTTCCCTCATTCGGTGAATTCAATCCAGAACACGTATACACACTAACAAGCATGGAAGATGGCTTAGCAGTCAAAGAAGCGCTTAAAGACGATGCCAATCAACGCGTGTGTGTCATCGGTGCAGGCTTTATAGGCCTTGAAGTCTTTGATGCGGCACATGGCTTAGATAAGCATGTGACGATTATCGAACGTGAACAACACATCATGAGCCGTCAGTTCAGCCCAGAGAGCATTGAAGTAGTTGAAGGTGCGATTCGAGAATCCGGTGCTGACCTTAAAACAGGTTGCAGCGTGTCTACGATTCGCGATGCCGAGCAAGGTGGTTACATCGTAGAAACCGATAACGGCAATGTAGAAGCTGATATCGTAATCCTATCACTCGGTTTCAAACCAAATACTGAAGCATTCGCACTGCCAAAAGCAGCAAACGGCGCTCTGTTAGTGAATGAATATGGTGCCACTGAAGATGCTTACATCCATGCTGTAGGTGACTGTGCCGTTGTCCATCATATGGCACTAGGCAAACCCGTTTATGTTCCTCTTGCAACTACAGCCAACAAACAAGCACGCATGATGGCAGACAAGCTAGCAGGAAAAGACACTTACATGACGGGCTTCTTGGGGTCGTCTTGTTTGAAAGTACTCGATTACGAATTGGCATGTACCGGCGTATCTGAACTTCTGGCGAAAGAACATAGCTTAGATGTGAAAGTATCAACGATTTCAGATAAGAACCAAACTGATTACTACCCTGGCCAAGAAGACATCAAGGTGAAGTTGGTTTATCACCCAGAGACTAAGGTTCTTCTAGGTGGTGAGATAGTAGGTAAGAAAGGAGCGGTTGGCCGTATTAACGCACTAGCAGTTGCTATCACCGCTAAGATGACCACACAACAATTAGGCTACATGGATTTCTGTTACGCTCCCCCATTTTCACGTACATGGGATGCTCTAAACGTGGCAGGTAACGTCGCTAAGTAAGCGAACTGATTGTACTAGTCCCAAAGAATATTCATTTCAACATCAAAGCAGAGCGATTAAGCTCTGCTTTTTAGTGCTTAACACCAAAACACCGATGTTTAACTAACGGGTAATCTTCCACTTTGAAGTATTCAAAGGTTCTTTTGCCAAACTCAAGACGAAAAAAAGCCCGCTGATTTCTCAGCGGGCTTTCTAATGGTGGTGGAGGGATAGGGATTTGAACCCTAGAACCGCTATTAACGGTTGCCGGTTTTCAAGACCGGTGCTTTCGACCACTCAGCCATCCCTCCAACAAATTGTCATCAACAGATTAGTACACTGTTGAGGTTGTTATTTGCTATGCAAATAACGAAATCAAAGCCTGGCGATGTCCTACTCTCACATGGGGAAGCCCCACACTACCATCGGCGCTATTGTGTTTCACTTCTGAGTTCGGCATGGAATCAGGTGGGTCCACAATGCTATGGTCGCCAAGCAAATTTTGCTTTTACTTTCAGTTTTTTAAAAACTGAAGGCAAAATAATCTGGAAAACTGTATTTAAAAGTCTCTTTCAAACTCATTCAAGCGTTTGTACTTTGTTTCTGCTTTTAAAAAGCGGAGACAAATAGTTTTGAGTCCACAAAACCCCTTGGGTGTTGTATGGTTAAGCCTCACGGGCAATTAGTACAGGTTAGCTCAATGCCTCGCAGCACTTACACACCCTGCCT
>NZ_JADDYK010000013.1:0-65230 GCF_015163615.1 Vibrio sp. OPT18 | reverse complement strand
TATAAACAAAGTCATAGGACTAGGTATGCCCGTTAGAAGCTAACGGCTAGTCAAATATGGCATCGTTGATCTTCAAGCTGATTTGATCAACAACGCCGTACCGATAAATAAAGCCAAAGGTGTTGGCTTGCTTAAGAACATAAGATATTCCTACATAAAATGAAAAAGAAAGCCCTTTCTTTATAGCCATTCCCTAATTCTCTTTCAACTTTTAAATAAATAATGGGTATTTTCTGTTCCTAATTTGTGATGAGGCTCAATAGAGAACTTCCTATTCTATGAATATTCAATAAAATTTGAGTGTTTAAAATAATCCATCAATTAGGCTAGATAAATATTATATACCTACTGTTAGATATTGATGTTTGTGTTGTTTTTTGTTGTTATGTTGTTGTTTTTATGGAGTTTAATTGCGATTAACACATCGGGTGAATTGATCTGAAGGTAATGATAATGTTTTAGCATTAAGAATAAACTGCATTAACCATGTCACTTAGCCTATATAAAACATACATGATACAAATTTGCAGAAAATAAGGTGTGTATCATGTTTCATTTACGGTCCTAATCTTCACTTTCATTTTGAAAGCGCTTTCTTAATTATGAGTTTGATCACGGTAATATCCTGTTTTAGTCATTAATATTCAAAGCCTAACGGGTCGCTTTGAAGAATATCGACGCCAATAGAAAGCGTTTACAACGAATTATCAGTAGGGATGACAATGAAAAAATCACAGGTACATTTAGCATGTATGCTTGCGTTAACCGGAGCAACCAGCTCATTTACAGCATTTGCTGAAAATACGGAAGGCTTTGAATTTGGTGGCTACTTCAGACAAGGTGTGCTCTTTAGTGCAGAAAATGATTTCAAAGATTCAGACTTTATTGGCCAAAAAGAGACACTAGGGCGTTTGGGCCTAGAGTACGACAACCAAACCAATATTGACCTTGGGTATCGCTGGGTATATGGAGATGGACGAGAGCTAAAAATTGGTACGGGTGTGTCAGAAGGTCTAACTGCGGGCTCAGGTAGTGGTTTTGTTGAAATAAAAGGTTATACCGAGACAGGTAAAGTGTTCGCAGGTAAAAGAGACTACGGTAAAGAACGCTATATCTGGATGACAGATTTCTTCTATTCTGACATGTCGGGTACCGGTATTGGTATTGAGTCAATGAAAGTGGGCAGTGCGATTGTAAATGCGGCTTATATCGCAAGTTATCGTGATGATGATTATGACCTAGAAGATAATGCGACTAACCCAAATTCTGAGAACCTTAATAATAAAATGCACGCGATTAATATTGCTGCGAAGTATGGAGTATGGGATGTCTCAGCAACGTTCAAAACCATGCCTGATAACTGGGACCGAAATGGTAAAGAGTGGACTGAAACAGGTTATGATCTAACCGTTGGTTATAAAATATTTAACTTTTTAGGTCTGCAAGGAGATGGTAGCTCAAATACCAATATTGTGGTTCAAGCAGGTAAAGGTTTGGGTGCTGGCCAATTGCTTGGTGGTACAATTACTTCATACAATGCATATAAACCTGGGGCTCTTCGTCACGGCGAACATGAATTTGAGTGGGGCGTTGGTAACGATGCTATCTCGTTAATGACGCATTTAGAAGATGATGATACTTCATACCGAGCATTAATTTTTGGTGGACACAAGTTTGACAGCGGTATTAGTATTTTCCCGTCTATCCAAGGCCAATACAATGATTACGCCGACGGCACTTATGATTATTGGGCTTCGGCAATGGTTCGTCCTGTGATTGGCATCAATGATAAGATGTACCTTCAGGGTGAGGTCGGTTACGTTTACAATAACTGGAACGGCGACTCTTACGACCAAGCTAAGATTACCATTGCACCAACATTGATGTTCCCAACTTGGACAGGGGTTAACCCAGAAGTAAGATTGCTCGCGAGTTACGTTGTGAACTCATGGACAACAGACCCAGACGCTGGACAGTCTAAAAACGACTTTGTTGTTGGTATTCAAACAGAAGCAAGTTGGTAATCCATCATACCAATCGTAGTAAATAACGAATCATCCTAGCGGGTTAAAGCGCTCGATAACTACGTTAGAATTTTTGATTGTAGAATCATTATTTATCGAAAAATTCTTCCTTGTTCTCAATCCTTTTTCCTGCGCTATTTCTGCAAATTTGCTTACTGTGATTGATATCAGTTTCTAGAATTCAGCTCCTTCGGGGGCTGTTTTTTATCTGCATTATAAATGCTTGTCTTATTCTTACCGCTGATCTTGTCATACTCAAAATATTCCAACTATCGGTAATATTAATATCAGTAAGTCACAGGTAAGCCGTGGGCAGAAATACAAATAACGTGGGATCAAGGCTGAGAACTGAGTGACCCGTTATTTATATCGATTCGTATAAGCTCAATTCGTATAAACCATCGTTCCACATAAGCGATAGATTCAGCAATAGATCAGAGAGGGCTTTGAGAGCAAAGGTCGGGCTTGATAGCCTAGGGCAGAATTAAAGCCTTTGAGCAGAATAGAGTATTAGAGCAGAACAGAGAGCAGAAAAATAGGACGATAAAAAGCGCCCACAGAATCGGGGCGCTCTATTTATTATTCTTCAATGAATGGGGGGATCATTAAAGAATGGTTATAGGTAATTACCGTAGCGTAAATCCATTTGGCTCGGCAATAACAACAGTGCCATCGCTAAATGTCACGGTCTTGTCTGAATTCCCATAGTTATAAACTGCGTAGGTTTTCTGACGAGCATTTTCAAATACGACCGCAGATGGGTAATCGGCTTTTATATCGGATTGCATTGCACCCAACTGTTTCCAAGTGTGCAGCCAGTGATAGGTATGGGCCTTGCTTGAACCACGTTCTACTACGTAGTCTCCGTAACTTTCGTAGTCGGAAATAGCGGCGTCAGGGTTGTGCATGGCGATAATGTTCCACCAAATATCACGCCATTCATCTTCACCTAGACCAGACGGTTTGCCGTTGGTTGATTCACTCAACCCAAGGTCAATATAATCGTTCATATAATCAGAGTGTTGGCCAAGGTGAAGCGACAATGTATTTGAAGGCAAGCCTTGAATACCAAGTATATGGGTATATTTTGGGCTAAACCATGTAGAGAAAGTCGCACCATCGCCCCAAATAATAGACGTTGTTATACGGTTATAGCTTGGTGGGAAGTTATCTTTATCGGTATCGTTATTTTCAGCTGTATAAGCATCAATATTGTTCCAATATTCCCAAAATGAGTTAGTCGTGGATGCATGGGTATACATACCGCGTTCAACGAATTCATCTTTGCCCGTTGCTAAACCGTAAAGAACCATGGCGCCATACGCATTGGCCGCTTCAGATGTGGATTCATTGTTGTTTCCGCGCGTGAAGTTAACCATGCCAGACGCCCATGAGAAGCCGTTAGCAGGATCAAAGTGGCGCATATAAGGGAACATGTTGTCGCCTTTACCTGCGGCATAGTCGCGGATCAATAGCTCAATCATAGGTCCGTATTGTGCGTCACTACACCAACTCACATCTTGGCGGCAAATCTCGGCAGCAGCTCGCACGAAGTACCCATAATGAAAATGGTGATCGTTTAATTGCTGGTGGGATAAAAATGACTCTTTAATACCGAGTAATGTATTCCACTGTTGGTCGTAGACAAAATACTTTTCTGTATCGAGATCGCCAGTTGAATTTGCAGTAAACCAATCTTCTAACTCAACCTTAAGCCACTGAATAAATTGTGAATTCTGAGCTTCTAGGCCTAGCGAATCACTGATGGCTGCCAACTCTGCTACTTGTCCATAAATTTTACCTGCCCAGTATGTGTCGGTATATTCTCCCTTTTTCGTGTAACCGTCGGAATCATATTCGTTGAGCCAATTTTCCTCGCCAAGAGAGATAAAGTCATTGATATAAGCCGTTAATATTTCGGTATCTAATGCTGATGCATCGGTCGGTAAGTAGGGTAGAGCACCAATAAAAGGGATCGTGTAGTTAAATGAATCCGTTTGCGCGTACTTAATGACACCACGAGCGCTTCGCGTTTTGAATTCAGAATCAAGAGCAGTTTGGTTTTTCCATGCCATAGGGAAAAGGCCTGCAATTGTATCGACCTTTTGTCCGCTGCTATCTAAGTAAGAGTGAGTCACACTGACTTGACTGTTGTCACGATCTACGTGGTAGTCGACATCGACTGATTTCACGACGTTTCGAGCCTTAGGGGCATAGAATGCTACCTTTTTCTCGATGCTCATGTTGTCGTTAGGAAGTAGTGCGACGGTAAATTCGTTAGCTGCGTTGTTGATTCCAATATTGTCGCTGGTGGTATTCGTGAACTCAGTGTCGCCTTCACCAACGATCAATACTTCAGTTTTGTTGCCAGCTACATTCGTCCACACACCCATCGTGTTGTTGGCCGGTTGATGAGAAATGCCTTTTTCACCACCGTCGGGTCTGAAGGTATGAAGTTCAGCTTTGCCGCTGTATACCTTAAAAAAAGCGTAAGGAGATCCGTGGACAAATGTCGCCTCCATGACAGGCGTGTCTTCCGGTGTCTGCCACTCTACGGTTACAGAGCCATCACTGGCATCTTGTAGTTTAGCTTCTAATTGATCGTGTTCAGTGTTCGTGATTGTTACACCATCAAAAGTCTCGGCGAATGGATCAGGAATTTGATATTGGAATATATCGGCTCCAACGCCTCTTAGGCCAGAGGGGATACCTAATATACGCACACCAGTATTGGTAATACGGACTAACATTGGGTCAGGAGTCAGGTAGCCAGCATGATTAGGGTTGCCAATTTGCATCTCGCCCATAAAAGAAAGAGATCCCCACCAACGGTGAGCTTGCACGGGTTGAGTAGCAGCCTTACCTGTAACTTGTGGTATTACCGGTTGCGCTTCACCAATTGGACGACCGTTTGAGTCGCAGCCTGCAACTGCAGGGCTTACCACACCGGCACTATGGATCCAATGGCCGTAGTCTGTTGTACAGCCGTAGCTCAAAGGGTTAAATTTTGTCGCGACGTTACCGGTACCAAATACTAAGTAATCGCCAGTGGGTGGCGGGGTAGGGTTTCTTACTGTTACCGTTCGAATCTTTTCTGATGTGTTTCCAGCCGTATCAGTGGCGCTGTAATGAATTTTATAGACCCCAAGTTGGTTTGAATCAACATTGTTGGTGATGTTCAGGTCAAGATCGGTATCCACATTGTCTGTTACGGTTGCACCTGGGTCGGTATAGAGTTGCCCAATGTCTGTGTAATCGCTTTCTTGACCGTTTAGCGTAATAACTGGCGCAATAGTGTCAATACTTGGAGCAGGAGTGTTGGTCCCATCGCCACTGCTGCCTCCACAGGCTGTTAACGCTAAAGCGAGTGAGATAGGTACATATAGTTTGTTGTATTTATGCATATTTTTGGCCCCTAAATAGGATGATAATATAAGCTGTTTTATGGGTATAAAATGCTATGAAATCTTCATGGTTCTTAGGTTTTAAACACTTCATATCCGTTTATAACCATAAGATAGCGCTTACTTTCGGCTTGTGGCTTGTCTCCTATGGCTATTTAGCTTTTAGCTCTTGAGCAGTTCCTTGGTGACTGTTACTAATATTCATTTAAAATAATAGTTAAGCACTAAATAGCTATCGCCAAAAAGTAAAACGTTTATCTATTTTAATATTGTATTTATTAATGCGTTGTTAATAAGCTAGTGGTGTTGATTTAGGTCTTTTACTGAGTCCCTGATTTCAAGCGACGGTGTCAGTTTTTTCCCTTTTAGTATTTCTTTATTTGATAATTGGTCTATCAGCATTTGACCCGCGATTCTGCCCATATCATGGATAGAGAACCCAACCGTTGTCAGTAAAGGTCGCAGGTGTTTAGACATTAGATCGTTATCAAAGCTCACAATTGATAAGTCTTCGCCAACCTGGAGGTTGTGTTGTGAGCATGCATCATAGACCGCTAAGGCGATGTTATCATTTTGACAAAAAACTCCAGTAATATCGTTCATGGTCTGAATGAGATGGTTTGCTTTCACTAGGTTATCTTTGTGGTCGAATCGCCCTTCGACAATCAGTGATGGGTCATAATCGATGTTGGATTCGGCCAGCGCCTTCATATAGCCGAGTAATCGGTCTCTCGCTTCATGTTTGACTAAGGGGCCAGTAATACAAGCGATTCGTCGATGGCCGTTTTCAATCAAGTGCTGCGTAGCAAGGTAGCCACCAAGCTCGTTGTCAACATACAAACAGTGTTGTTCAAGGTCAGGTAAGTGGCGATTTAAAACGACAAAGTTTTTGAAGCTTGTGACATGATCGATTAACGTCGAATCACACATTTGATCGGCATGAACAATCGCACCATCCACTTGTTTCGACCGTAGAAAAGTCAGTGACTCGGTCTCTTTTTCAAGTGAATCTTGACCGCTTGTTACAATGAGATGTAAACCCAGTTTATAGATTTCATTTTCTGTGGCGTGCATTAGAGGGCCGTAAAAGGGGCCATCCAAGCTACCCACCAGCATGCCGATACTGTTGGATTTTTTAGTAGCGAGGGCTTTCGCCGTTGAGTTAGGCGTATAACCTAACTCTTCAATAGCATTGAGAACCTTGATTAAGTTTCTTTCTTTTACAGTAGATTGTTGGTTTATAACTCTAGACACAGTCGCTTGAGAAACGTTGGCATATTCAGCGACCTCTTTTATGGTAATTGTATTCTTATCCATGATATTCAATTCTACTTGTTAAATATAACCTTTAATTGCATTCGCAATGGATTCATACCATTAAAAATATCTTATCCAAGGTCGGTAAATTAATATTACCTCAAAAAACAATTTTGTAAGCGGTTTCTTTTGAGGCGGTCATCACATTTGCGATGAAATGAGCGAGAGAATTGCTTTTGTGTAAGTTTTTGAAAAATATGACTTTATTTTTTTTCTGGTTTTCTGTTTTATTTAACTCATTGATTTTAAGGTGTTAATTTCTGGTGTGATGGTGTTGGCAAAACATCATGGGGAGTTTGTGTCCGCCATATGTTTGCCTTAGGATTTTAATTGAAAATGAAACCGCTTACTTTTTGTTGGTGTGGCTTGTAAGCCACTGCATTGGATAAAGGGAATATTTATGAAGAAACATGCATCTATAGTGTCGGTTGTAATCAATGCGGCACTTAGCAGTGGTTTATATGCAGCAGATGTTGATCAGTTTGAACAGGGAGGGTCAATCTCTGTCCCTATCATCAATACCGGTTTTCTAGACAACTACAACCCATATACAACAAAAGATATCTTACATGGGACGATGTTTGAGCCGTTGATGGTGTTTAACAACATGACCGGCGAGACTCACTGGCGCTTGGCTGAGTCTGCAACGTATTCTGACGATCTTAAGTCAATCACGTTGAAAATCAGACAAGGGCTAAAATGGTCTGATGGCAGTGCATTATCAGCTGAAGATGTGGTTTATAGCTTTGAATTAGCGAAAGAAAACCCTGCATTTGACCAGAAGGGGATCTGGGCTGAGAATCGATTAATCAATATTGAAGCGACCGATGAAACAACGATAGTGTTCAATATTGCACAGCCTGACACGACGTTTTTGTGGAACCTTGCGGCTTATCACATTGTGCCTAAAAAAGTGTGGGGGCTACAAAAAGACTTAACAACGTTTACCAACCCAAACCCTATTGGCAGTGGGCCGATGACACAAGTGAGCTATCTTAAATCACAACAAATGGAACTGTGTCGTAACCCGCATTACTACCTTGAGAACCGCCCTTATTTAGATTGCATTACTTTCCGTTCATATAACGATAACTCTCAAATTCAACCGGCGCTTATCAAAGGAGAGATCGACTGGGGTTCGAACTTCATTGCTGATATCGAAAATACCTTTGTTGCCCGTGACCCTGACAACAACCACTTTTGGTATCCAGCGAACGACGCTATCCACTTATATTTAAATACCAAAGAAGCGCCTTTTAATGATGTGAAGGTTCGCCAAGCGCTATCTGTTGCTTTAGACAGAGAACTGATTGTGGATATTGCAGCGTATGGCTATCCGACTGCAAACTTTAACCCTGGTGGCATTGGTGAGCTGTATCAATCTGATATTGATCCCAAGGTGAACGAGAAATACGGCTACCTAACGCAATATTCCCCTCAACTTGCGTCTGATTTGTTAGATCAAGCAGGAATCATTGACCGAAATGGTGATGGGTTTCGTGATCTTGCAAGTGGTGAAACGTTTGAGTTTGATATCGAAGTCGTCAATGGTTGGACTGACTGGATTCAAGTTGTCCAGATGGCGACAGAGTTTTATGAAGAGATAGGCGTTAAGTCGAACGTTAAAACAGTCGACTGGGCCGTGTACGACAAAAATCTGAAAGACAGTAAATATAAAGTTTCGATTAACTGGTCTATGGCTGCAGCAAACCCAATCGTAGCGTATCAAGAGTACTTCTCTTCTGACCGAATCGGTAAAACTTGGCATGCAGGTCATGGTATCAATAGCCCTGAAATTGATGCGTTGATTGACAGTTTTGGGAAAACAAACGATAGCACCAAGCAATCCCAAATTTTGTCAGAGCTACAAGAGTTCACGGCGCAAAACCTTCCATTCATCCCTTTGTACTCGAACCCTACATGGTTCCAATACAGCGAGTCGAAGATCACGGGTTGGCCGAGTAAAGAGAACCCATATATTCAACCCGTTTTTTATGATGGCGGTAAACGCGTAATCATTCTTAATAACTTACACCTTAAATAAATTCATATAGGAGGGGGCAGCCCCTCCCACTGTAAGGATGGCGTTATGTCGTTTCTTGTTCGCCGGTTTGGCTTTTACTTTACTGCTTTTTTAATAGCAATATCTTTCAATTTTATGCTTCCTCGTTTGATGCCGGGTGATCCGGTTGATGCGCTTTTTGCTGCCGCTCAAGGCCGTATGGATCCTGCTCAGTTGGATGCGGTTCGTGAAATGTATGGCTTTGTTGATGGCAATATCTTCGAGCAATATTTTGCTTACATGAAAAGCGTATTTACATTGGATTTGGGGCCGTCGGTGTTGATGTTTCCTGTGAGTGTTTCTGATGTGTTGGCAATGGCACTCCCTTGGACCATGTTTTTAGCGTTAGGGTCGTTGATTGTTGCGCTGATTATTGGTGTCAGCATTGGCACCTATGCCTCTTATCGTCGTGAAGGTCTGTTTGGGCAACTCGTGCCACCGATTTTGGCATTCATTAGTAACTTTCCTTATATCGTTACTGCTCTGCTGCTGTTCTATTTCTTTGGTTTGAAGCTAGAACTGCTTCCATTAGCGTATACCTACGATCCTTCCCTAGAGCCCGGTATGACGTGGGAGTTCATCTCGAGTGTGGCAAAGCATGCGGTGTTGCCGGTTGGGTCAATGGTTATCGTTGGCATATCGACTTGGGTGTTCAATATGCGTAATGCGATGATCAATGTATTAGGTGAAGACTACGTGACGATGGCTGAAGCCAAAGGGCTAAGCAGTTATCGCGTGATGTCTCGATATGCGGGTCGAAATGCCATTCTTCCAGTCGCTACGGCTATCGCGATGGCGATTGGTTTCTCATTTGCGGGCTCAATCATGACGGAAGTTGTTTTTAACTATCAAGGCTTAGGCAACATTTTATTAAAAGGTATCGTCGCTCGAGATTATCCACTCATTCAAGCAATTTTGCTTATCTTGGTTACTGCCGTACTCACTGCCAATTTCATCGCTGATCTGCTTTACGTTTGGCTCGACCCTCGTATCTCTAATTAAGGCCATCACATGGATAATCTAATCACCAATAAAACCGTTGCGTCTGGCCAAAATTTGCCAGCGCGTGAACCGAAATACTCTTGGAAAAATGTTAAGCAAATCTGCGGAAAAGTGTACGCCTTTTTCTACGGCAACCCGCCTGCAATTATCGGAACGTTTTTGCTGACAATCATATTGGTGGGTGCATTAATGGCGCCTGTTTTGGCAACTCATAACCCAGAGAAGCGCGTCGCAAGGCCTCATGTTGCACCGAGTAGTGAACACATATTTGGCTCCACACGCAGTGGACGAGACGTATACAGCCAAGTGTTGCATGGCGCGAGAAAATCGCTCACGGTGGCGATTTCGGCAGGCGTTATTGCTATGACGATCGCTGTGTTAGTTGGCGTTTCATCGGGCTACTTCGGTGGCAAGATAGATGATCGACTGAATTTCTTAACTAACGTTTTCTTAGTGTTCCCACAGCTTCCTCTTTTGATTGTGTTAGCGGCATTTTTGGGGCAAGTGGGATCGCTTGTGATTACCGTGTTGTTGGGCATTACTTCGTGGCCATGGGGGGCTAGGGTCATTCGCGCTCAAACAATGGCAATACGCAGTAAAGAGTTCATAATTTCTGCAGAGGTAATGGGCGAGTCCAAAGTTCGTATTATTCTCGTCGAGATCCTACCGAATTTAGTTTCAATCGTTTTTGGTGGCTTCCTTGGAACCGTGATTTATGCCATGGGCTCAGAAGCGGGCTTAGGCATTTTGGGCTTGGGCGATGCGACAGAAGTGAGCTGGGGTTCGATGCTGTATTGGGCGCAAACTTCTTCATCTTTATATACAGGCGCCTGGTGGGAAATGCTGATTCCTGCACTGGCTCTTGCCATTACGGGTGGTGCACTGGCTTTGATCAACATGTCGATTGACCAAGTGAGTAATCCGAAACTCAGAACGGGCCCACATATCAAACTTTGGCACAAACTTAAAAAAGACGCGGATAAGCGCAGAGGTTTATGATGAGTAACTTACTAAAAATTAATGATCTTTGTGTCGATTATGTCTCGCCTAACGGTATCGCGCGTGCCGTGAACAATGTCAGTCTTTCTATCGCGCCGGGAGAAACGCTCGGTATTGCGGGCGAGTCGGGTTGCGGGAAAAGCACATTAGCGTTTGCCATTTCACGCTTGCACAAAGCACCTGCTCTCATCTCGGAAGGGGAAATCCTTTATAAAGGTCAAGACGTCCTCAAGATGAACAACAAGCAGCTACGCCAATTTCGCTGGAATGATGTGTCAGTGGTTTTCCAGAGCGCAATGAACTCTTTAAACCCGGTGATTTCTATTGGCGAACAGTTAACGGACGTGATTCTGGCGCATAAACCGGTGACGTACGCGCAAGCGCATCAGCGTGGGGTAGAGTTACTCAATACTGTTGGTATTCATGGGGACAGAATGTCGAGCTTCCCTCACCAATTGAGTGGTGGAATGCGCCAGCGTGTGGTTATTGCGATCGCGTTAGCCCTTGAGCCAAAACTGATCATTATGGATGAGCCAACAACGGCACTCGATGTTGTCGTTGAGCGTGAAATTCTTAATGAGTTGTATGACCTAAAGAGCAAATTTGGCTTTTCGATACTGTTTATCAGCCACGATTTAAGTTTGATGGGCGAAATTGCAGACCGAATTGGTGTGATGTATGCGGGTAACTTGATTGAACTGGGCGATGCAAAAACAGTATTTAGCCAACCTAAACACCCATATACCAAAGGTTTGATCTCTTCATTTCCAACGATTCATGGCCCGAAAGAGCGCCTACATGGTATTCCGGGTAACCCCGTTAACCTTCTCGATATTCCCCAAGGGTGCAACTTTCAAGAGCGCTGTACCGAATGTGTCGCAGCGTGTTTTGAAACCGAGCCTCACCTGTTGTCGGTCGAGAACGCCTATCATGTCGCTTGTCATTTAGTGGAAGGAAACCAACATGGATACTGAACAAACAATCGTAAACAGCCGTAAAGATGTGATCTTGTCGGTTAGGAATCTCATGAAAGATTTTCCGCTTGGCCAATCAAGTAAGAACAATATGATGCGCGCCGTTAATGACGTTTCTTTTGAGCTACGCAAAGGCGAGGCGCTTGCCATTGTGGGTGAGTCGGGTTCAGGAAAAAGTACTGGAGCAAGAGTACTTACGCGAATCTACGACAAAACAGCAGGAGACATCGAGTTTAAAGGTGAGCCTTTAGCCAACTATATTAAAAAACATGGTGAGCTAGAGTATGCACGCCAAGTTCAGATGATTTTCCAAGACCCATTTGGATCTTTAAACCCGGTACACACCATTTATCATCATATTGCTCGTCCACTTTTGATTCATAAACGCGCAGAGAAAGACGCCATTCCTCAATTGGTGTATGAACTGCTGGATATGGTGGGTTTATCGCCGGTGAAAGAGACGGCGGAGAAATACCCTCATGAACTCAGTGGTGGGCAACGCCAACGTGTCGCTATTGCAAGAGCGATCGCAGTAAGCCCGGAAGTCATTTTGGCTGATGAGCCTATCTCGATGCTCGATGTTTCTGTTCGTTTAGGCATCTTAAACCTAATGGCCGACCTGAAAGACAAACATGGTATCTCTTTCATGTACATCACTCACGACATCGCGACCGCTCGCTATTTTGCCGAGAAAACTGCGGTGATGTATGTCGGACATATGGTTGAGTGGGGTGATAGTGACAATGTAACTCAAAACCCACACCACCCGTATTCACAACTTTTGTTGTCGGCTGTTCCTGAAGTAGGCAATGCCGGTAAACGTGAACTTGGCGCTAAAAAAGGGGACATCCCACTTTGGAAGCCGACCAGCAAAGGGTGTCCGTTTGTGACTCGTTGTTATCATGCAAGTGACAAGTGCGCTCAATCGATGCCATCAGTGACTCAAGTATCAAGTAATCATTTTGTGCGTTGCCATCACATCCCGAACAAGTAACACAAAGACAGTTAATTTTTAGCGCCTAAAGTAAGCGCTTTCATGGTTGGTTTATTATTATGACATACATTAGAAATTCAGAAGCTCAAGACGTTCGCGGACAGTTCGTCGATTTAGACGGAGAGCGTTACTACAAAATCAGCAATGTGGACGCCATGGCGCCCTTTTTTATCAGCGTAGTCTCTGCAAGTAATCATTGGTTATTTATCTCTTCTTCTGGCTGCCTTTCTGCAGGGCGTATTCGACCTGAAAATGCACTTTTCCCTTATCGTTCGGTAGATTACATTCATGAAAATGCAGAAAATACCGGTTCAAAAGCGATAGTAAAAGTGGCTCAAGGTACCAATGCTTCAGCCTGTTGGGAACCATTCAACCTACACCATGACGGCAAGTTTGATGTTGAGCGCAATATTTACAAGAACGTTACGGGTGACAAAATTGTCTTCCAAGAGGTGAACTATACACTGGGTTTGAGCTATCAATACAGTTGGCAAACCTCTGACCGTTTTGGTTTCGTTCGAGAAACAGAAGTGGCGAATTTAGACTCTCAACCGAAGCACATTGAGATCATTGATGGGATCCAGAATGTTTTGCCTCCAGAAGTGCCTAAAACGGTGATGCAAACAAGTAGCGCGCTGGTGGATGCTTATAAATGGAATGAGCGTGTCGATACTCTGCCTTTAGCCCTTTACAGCTTGTATGCCAAATTGAGTGACCGAGCCGATCCGGCGGAATCTTTACGTGCAACGTCTGTGTTCTCACTGGTTGAGAATGAGCATCAGGTGCTACTGAGTTCTAAAGAGTTAACGAAGTTTAGAAAAAACAGTCAACTTAGTGCGCAACCATTGGTTCGAGGCGAGCGCGGTGCTTATTTAATACATCAAAAATTTGAGCTAAAGCCGAACCAAAAACAAAATTGGTTGATTGTGGCCGACATTGATCAGACTCACAAAGAGGTAGAAGTGACCAAAGCACTACTGCTAGAAAGTGGTGTACTGGTTAAGCAAATTAAAACCGACATCAAAGCGAATCAATACGACCTAATTGGCTTGATGTCTGGTGGTGACGCGTGGCAATTAACGTCTTCAGAAGAAACCGATGTTCATCACTATGCGAATGTTCTGTTCAATAGTATGCGTGGTGGAGTGTTTGTTGATGGCTACGAGCTAGATAGCAGTGATGTTAGATACACATTTGCTCGTATTAACCAAAAAGTCGCACAAAAACATCGTGATCTCCTGCACTCGCTACCCTCAAAACTGAGCCATCCTGAGCTTATTTCATTGGTTAAAGAGACACAAGACGAGCAGTTAATCCGCCTTGCATATGAATACTTGCCACTGACATTTGGCCGCCGACACGGCGATCCAAGCCGTCCATGGAACCATTATGAGATTAATGTTCGTGATGATGAAGGAAATCGACTGTTAGGTTACCAAGGAAACTGGCGTGATATTTTCCAAAACTGGGAAGCGTTGGCTCTGAGTTACCCGAAATTCATCGGCTCATTTATGACCAAGTTTGTGAACGCCTCGACGGTTGATGGCTATAACCCGTATCGCATCACAAAAGAAGGGATTGATTGGGAGATGTTAGAGCCTGAGAACCCGTGGAGTAATATCGGCTATTGGGGTGATCATCAAATTATCTACTTGCTCAAATTACTGGAACTCGCTGACAAGTATCAAAGCTCCGAATTAGTCGCGTGGTTGAATGAAGAGCACTTCAGTTACGCGAACGTACCGTATGAAATTGTCGGTGCAGAGCAGATATTTAAGAACCCTAAAGATACGGTGACTTTTAATACAGAAAAACAGCAAGTAATTGATGAACGTTGTGAAAAATTAGGCAGTGATGGCCGTCTTGTTATGGGCGCGAGTGATAATGTCTATTTGGTTTCACTGATGGAAAAACTGCTGGTTCCTTTACTGGCGAAACTAAGTAACTTTGTACTTGATGGTGGTATTTGGCTTAATACACAAAGACCCGAATGGAACGACGCAAATAATGCCATTGTTGGTAGTGGGTTGTCGATGGTGACGTTGTACTACATGCGTCGATACACTTCGTTCATGACTCAATTGTTAGAACGCGCTCCAAAGAGCTTTGCGATATCAAAAGAAGTCAGTGAATGGCTAAATCACAGTTTTTGTATTTTGGAAGCGGCCACGAATGTGTTGAAACATGACGCGGCGACGCCAGAGTTCCGTAAATCGTTGTTAGTCGATTTAGCGAACGAAGGCGAAAAATATCGAAATAAAGTGTATCAACACGGCTTCTCATCGAAAACATCGGTAGACAGCGGTCATATCAAAGGCTTCATGAATATCGCGCAGTCGCTGATTGACCGAACGATTGAAAACAACAAGCGTGAAGATGGGCTTTACAATGCGTATAACATCTTAGACTTGAACGATGACGGTGCTCAAATTAAAGAGCTATACCCAATGCTAGAGGGTCAAGTCGCGGTATTGAGTGCTGGTGTTTTAGACGGCAAACAGAGCGCCGAATTGCTTGATAACTTGTTTAGCAGTGAAATGTACCGAGCTGATCAACAGACATTTATGCTCTATCCAGATCGAGCCTTGAAAGGGTTTATGGACAAGAACAGCATTGATCAACATGCCATAGAATCAAGCACGCTGTTAGAACATATGCTTTTGAGAAATGACACTCGAATCATCACAAAAGATATTAATCAGAAGTATCATTTTAATGCCGATTTTGAAAATGCAGGCGTGCTTTCAGAACGCTTAAATGAAGTGAAACCAGATTACCCAAGCTTTGTCGATAGCAACTGGAAGGCCGTACTGGCGCTTTATGAAGACGTTTTTGAACATAGCGCGTTCACTGGCCGTTCCGGCACAATGTTTGGTTATGAAGGGCTAGGTTGTATCTACTGGCATATGGTGTCAAAACTGTTGCTTGCTGTGCAAGAAAATTATCAAGCTTCGTATCGTGAAACAGGTATGAGCCCATCGACGCTCAAGCTTGATAAATACTATTACCGTATTCGAAAAGGCATTGGGTTTAATAAGACCCCTCAAAATTACGGTGCTTTCCCGACCGACCCTTATTCTCATACACCGAAGCAGGCAGGCGCACAGCAACCGGGTATGACAGGGCAAGTGAAAGAAGAGATCATCACTCGTTTTGGGGAGTTGGGTATTGAGGTTGAGCAGTCTCAGTTGCGAATCCATCCGACATTATTAAAAGCGTCGGACTTTACCACCCGTCTCAAGGCATTCAATTACATTGATGTCGATGGGGTTTGCCAGTCGTTGGCGCTAGAAGGTGGCGGCTTGGCTTTCACTTATTGTCAGGTACCTTTTGTTTACAAGGTCGACAAAAGATCAGTGGACACTGGTATTCATGTAAAACTGATGGATGGACAATGTTTGGAGTGTGAAGGTGACCAGCTTTCTCTTGAATTGACGCAGTGGCTTTTTGAGCGCTCGGCAATGATACATTCAATCTATGTGACGTTACCTAACAGCGCAGTTGAGCGTTAATCTCACTATTAGATAAGAAGAAACACAAATAAAGCCATATCTACTATGGCTTTATTTGATCTTATCGAGGTGTAGAAACTTAAAACATGAAGGCCTATGGCTTGAAGCTTGAAAGGCTTAAAAGCGACGAAGTTACTCGTCATTCATGTTTTTTACGGAGTCTCGAATAACGATGGTTGGGATGAGTTTACGGCTTGTCATTTTTCCAACGTTATTGATCTGGTCGATAATCATCTCGCCCGCTATCTTTCCCATTTCGTGCAGTGGAAAACCAACAGTCGTTAATTGCGGACGCATGTGCTTAGAAAGTAAGTCGTTGTCAAAGCCGACAACTGATATATCTTCCCCAATCAGCAGTTTACGTTGTACGCAAACGTCATAGACAGCCAGTGCTATATTGTCATTTTGGCAGAATATTGCAGTGATGTTGTTGTCTCGATCAAGCAATTTAGAGGCCGTATCAAAGTTTCCTTCATGGTCAAATCGAGCTTCAATGGTGAGGTTAGGGTCATAAGAGACACCGTGTTCAGCTAGCGCACGAATATAACCAAGTAAGCGGTCACGGGCGTCTTGTTTAGACATAGGGCCGGTGATACACGCGACATTTCTATGCCCATTATCCAACAAATGCTTGGTGGCGATATACCCACCGAGTTCATTATCAAGGTAAAGACACTGATCTTTCAGCTCGGTTATTTTTCGGTTGAGCACAACGAGTGCTTTAAAGTCACGGGTTAAGCTTTGCAACATATCATCCGAGACTTTGTCAGCATGAACAATGGCACCGTCGACTTGTTTAGAGCGTAAAAAATTAAGAGCATCGTGCTCCTTTTTTTCATCGTCTTGCCCACTGGTCACTATAAAATGAAGCCCATTACGATAAAGCGTGTCTTCCGCTGAATGCATTAAAGGGCCATAAAAAGGACCGTCTAAGCTTCCTACTAACATACCGATACTGTTGGAACGGTTACTGGCTAACGCTTTAGCGGCTGAATTGGGAGTATAACCAAGGTCGGCGATGGCCTTTTTTACTTTTTCTAAGTTCTTCTCTTTTACCGAGCCCTGACCATTTATCACGCGAGAAACAGTGGCTTGCGAAACATTGGCGTATTCAGCGACTTCTTTAATTGTTATGACTTGTTTTTGCATAATAGGTCGAAAATGTCCGTGTTTAATAGATGATGGGTTTCAACTGGAAAAGGTAAGAGTTTGATGTCAGCACCATACAAATGAATGCAAGTGTTTGATTCAACATTATCTTTTAAGCTTTAGCCCAATTTTATACGCCTTAACTGCTGAGGTACAGAAGAAAGCGGTTCAAACTTTACCTAGGTAGCAAAAAGCAACAATATCTTTCATGTTTGCTTGGTGTAAAACACATCACAGAGTCGAGCTTTAAATGCTTAAAGTGAGTAATGACCTCGTTTATTGAGGGAGCAGTTCACGTTTTTTGAGTGCATTTTAACTTTTCGTAGACTTATCCAATTGAGTGAAGGTATCTTACAAGCATAAAAGAAAGCGCTTTCTTTTTCTTTTTCGGTGACTCATTCGATGGGCGTTGCATTAGAGAGGTCTGGATCAGTCAGACACGTACAGAAAGGTTTTTAAAGCATTTTTCTCATGTCGGGATACAAGAGTTGAGGTAGGTAGAGTGACCATGAATAAAGAGTATTATTTGGCAAATGAAGAGTTTGTAATTAACGATTATGACTTAAAGAAGACATTTTCTTCATTTTTGCCGGGGTTAGCTGGGAAGAAGGGAATTCCGCTTTGGGCGTTTTACGTTAATCGAGGTCAGGGGTTATGTTCTTTTGGTGTAGAGAATAAGGATAATCCTATTCTTGAATTTTCACCGGCAGTGACCGCTTACCAAAATGTTGATCGAATAGGGTTTCGTACCTTTGTGAAGTTAAACAATGATGTGTATGAGTTTTTTGGTACTCAGCGTTCTGAAAATACCCAGCGTAAAATGTACATCAAGCGTGATAAATTTAAGATTACTGAAGAAAATCAAGATCTCGGTATATTAGTAACGGTGACATATTTCGGACTTCCAAACGATAGCCTTGCTGCCGTTATGAGAAAAGTAGAGATCAGAGATTTGTCGGGCATGACGCGACATATCGAACTGATTGATGGACTGTCGCAAATTCTTCCATACGGTACGCCAAATACGCTATTCAAAGAGATGTCGAACTTGCTGAGAAGTTGGATGGATGTCTACAACTTAGAAAATGACGTGCCATTTTTTAAGATGCGCTCAACCACGTCAGACAGTGCAGAAGTTGGCATATTAGATAAGGGTAACTTCTATCTGTCTTTTGCTAATGAACAGCTTATTCGCCCAATCGTTGATGGTGAAATTATATTTGGTCACGACACTTCTATGTCGACACCGGTCTCTTTTCAAGAACACTCCATTGATGAGCTAAAACAGAAAGTGCAAATTACCGCGAATAAAATTCCAGTCGGTTTTTCTCCGGTGGCATTTGACCTTAAGGGTGATGATACTTTTGTTCTGAGAACCATTATTGGCCACGCCAACGATCTCGAACAGTTGAACGGTAAAGTCAATGAGATGGTTTCAAGCCATTACTTTGACACAAAAGAGCAAGAGTCTGAAGCCGTGATCAACGAGTTGGTTCAAGAAGTTGAATGTCAGACATCGAATCCAATCTTTGATCAGTATATCAAGCAAAACTATCTCGATAACATTTTGCGTGGTGGCTACCCGTTAATATTCGAAGGAAATAAGACAAATCATGTTTATCATGTTTTTTCTCGTAAACACGGTGATCTTGAGCGTGACTATAACTTCTTCAATGTGGCTCCCGAGTATTTCTCGCAGGGTAATGGTAACTTCCGAGACGTATGTCAAAACCGCCGAGTCGATTCACTCTTTAACCCAAAAGTGGGTGACTATAACGTCAAACTGTTTGCTTCACTGATTCAGTTAGATGGTTATAATCCGTTGGGCGTTAACGGTTCGACATTCCAGTTTAATCGTGATGTGGATATCAAATCTTTAATCGCAGAGAACTTTGATAATAAGCATGACGTTATGGAAGGTGTTTTAGGTAAAAAATTCACGCCTGGTAGTGTCATCAATACCATGTCAAATGAAGGTATTACGTCTTCAAAAGATGAAATGACGCTGCTGTCTGATCTTTTAAAGCATGCTGAACAAAACATTGAAGCAAGTTTTGGAGAGGGATTTTGGGTTGACCACTGGACTTACATTCTTGATTTAGTTGAGTCTCACTTGGCTGTTTACCCAGATACCAAAAAAGCATTCTTGTTCGATAACTTCGACTATAAATACTATTCATCACCTGTCACCGTTTTACCAAGAGACGAAAAAACGGTACTGACAGCAGAAGGTAAAGTAAGGCGTTACGGCTCTATTTTGCACAACGATGAAGAGAAAGTAGAACAACTGGCTATGGATGTGAACGGCTCTAACTGGGCGGTTGATGTACAAGGTGAGCAGATAAAAACCAACCTGTTTACGAAACTGTTTACGTTAGCGTTTAACAAGTTTTGTACGCTTGACCCTGAAGGCATTGGCATTGAGATGGAGTCAGACAAGCCTGGCTGGAACGATGCGATGAACGGCCTACCTGGGGTGTTTGGCTCTGGCGTATCGGAAACGGTTGAACTTCTCAGGCTCTTAAAGTTCCTAGCAAGTGCGTTTGATTATTCAGGCTCAATGCAGCTGCCTACTGAGTTTACTGAGTATGTATTCCGTGTTGATTCGCTTCTTAAATCGAGCCTGACAGGGTTTGAATATTGGGACGAGATTTCTTCAATCCGAGAAGAGTACCGTCAAGCTGTGAGATTCACCGTTACCGCTAATTCAGACCAGCTGAATGTATCAGATGTGATGGCATTACTTGGAAAAATGACGGCTAAAGTCGAAGCGGGCATCGAGAAAGCGAAAGCATTGTCGAACGGGGTACTTCCTACGTTTCTTTACTATGAAGTCACACAATACGAAGAGATTCTTAAAGACGGCATGCCAAAAATCGGTAATTATAAGCTGCCGTTGGTTCGAGCAAAAGCCTTCAAACTTCATGTTTTACCGGCTTTCTTAGAAGCGCCCGCTCGCCTGTTGAAAGCGAATACATACACCCAAGGCAATGTGTCAGATTACAACAAAATTAAAGCGACAGGCATCTACGATACAGAGCTAGGCCAATTTAAAACCAGTGAGTGTTTGGATGAAATGAGTTTAGAGATCGGTCGAGCGCGCGCATTTACCAAAGGTTGGCTTGAGCGTGAATCTAATTTCTTACATATGAACTACAAGTATTTGCTTGGCTTATTAAAAGCAGGAATGTACGAACAGTATTTTAATGAAATAAACACCAACCTGATTTGTTTCATGGACCCTGAGGTGTATGGCCGAAGTATCTTAGAAAACTCATCATTTATTGCACCAACATGCAATCCAGACCCTAAAACGCACGGTCAAGGTTTTGTTGCTCGTTTGTCTGGGTCAACCGTCGAAATGCTTCATATGTGGACCATGATGATGTTTGGCGACAAACCGTTTGTGATGAATGGCGACACGTTAACACTTAACTTGAAGCCAGCACTGTCGGCGGCATTCTTTGATGAAAACAATCAAGTGTCATTTACGTTTATGGGTGCGACGAAAGTGACTTACGTCAATCATTCACGACTGAATACATACGATGAGTTTAGTGTTTCTGAATACGTTATGAAGTATTCGAATGGCAGCACAATCGCATTAACTGAAATCAATGGGGAACATGCCAAAGACCTAAGAAACGGCGAGATATCAGAACTTATTGTGACGATGAAATAACGAATAAATATAAGACACATAGTTAGTGTTTAGCGTACCGACAGACATTCAGAGTAGGCGGTACGCAATTAAATAAACAGTAATTCGTGTTATGAATTTAAATAATAAGTTTTGCCTTTATCTTAGGCGAAAACCTATTGATGGATTAAAGGGTATTAAAATGAGTGAAGCGAATCAATCAGCAAGCCAGGTTAACGTAGGGGCGAGCTATCAACCTACGGCCAATGGCTCTGTGCCGTTGTATCAAAAGATCGCCTTTGGTGTTGGCTCTTTAGCGAATCAGCTATTTGCTGCTGCACTGGGTGTGTTCATGATTGTGCTGGTTATGGGGTTAGGTATGGATCCACTGCTTGTGGGTATTTTAGGCGCGGTTCCTCGCCTGTTTGATGCGATTACAGACCCATTAATGGGGTATATTTCTGATAACTCACATACGCGTTGGGGACGCAGACGTCCATATATTTTTGTTGGCGCCATTATCACGGGTGTCGCTTTTATGTTGATGTGGCAAATATACCCAGAGAATGGTGAAGCCTATAACTTTGTGTACTTTTTAGTACTCTCATTGTTGTTCTATTTAGGTTATACCATTTTCGCGACGCCTTTAGTGGCTTTAGGCTATGAAATGAGCCCAGACTTTCATGAGCGAACTCGTATTATGGCGGTTTCTCAATGGATTGGGCAATTAGCATGGGTGATTGCGCCTTGGTTCTGGGTAATGATCTATGATCCGAACCTTTATGAGTCTGCTGCAATTGGTAGCCGTGAGTTGGCTATTTGGGTCGGTCTGCTTTGCCTAGTGTTTGGTATTACACCGGCTCTATTCTGTAAAGAGCGAGCACCAACAGAGCAACCAACTGAAAAGCTAACACTTTCTTCTTTCAAAAATATTTTTGGGAAGTTCTTTAAGGGAATTTGGCAAACCTTTAAATGTTTACCGTTCGTAAAACTGTGCAGCGCGACATTCCTTGTTTTCAATGGTTTCCAAACGGTGGCTCAGTTCTCTTTCTTTATCATTGTCTTTTACGTATTCAATGGTGATCAAGGTGCAGCTGGAACATGGCCTGCTTGGTTCGGTACTATCAGCTCACTATGTACTTGTTTATTAGTGATTCCGATTATTACCAAAATCTCACAAAAGTTTGGAAAGAAAAATGCCTTTATTATCGCGACTCTAGTGTCAATTTTAGGCTACATACTTCGCTGGTGGGCATTCGAACAAGCACTGAACCCAAGTACCCACTGGATGATGTTTGTTTCATTGCCTCTGATGGCTTTTGGTATAGGCGGTTTGTTTACTTTAATGATGTCGATGACTGCAGATGTATGTGATTTAGATGAGTTAAACACAGGTGAGCGTCGTGAAGGGGTGTTTGGCGCGGTGTACTGGTGGTTTGTTAAGTTGGGTACAGCAATTGCTACCTTGATGTCTGGTTGGGTACTAAGTTCGATTGGCTACAAAAGGCTGGAAGAGATCAGAAACTCTCTGATTAGCGGTGAAGCACTTTTGGATATGCCAGAAGCGTTAGATATCATCAACTTAATGAGAGTAGCGGACATTCTTATTCCGGTGGTAACTGCGGTATTGGCCATTGTTGTTATGTATCGATACGATTTCACGGAACAAAGAGCAATTGAGGTGAGACAAGAGCTAGAGTTTCGTCGAGGTAAGATCAAGCACGCAGAATAATACAAATGAACTTAGGTTGTTAATCTTGCGCGTTCCTGTTTTAATATGCGAGATCGGACTAGTGTTAACTGTACTACTTCTATATTAGCCAGCAACGTGAGTTGCTGGCTTTGTTACATAGAGCGATTTATTCCAAGTGTTTTTAAATGCTTCATATTGTTATCTTCCTGAGGGTTTTATTTTTGTCGATTTATTGTTTGTAATGTATGAGAAAGTAACAAGGTAACGGAGTGATAGGTTAAACTTAGATAAATATATTTAAATAATTATAATGTGTAGATTTACTAAGTGGTTTTTTCTTTGATAGTTAACTCATGGAATTAGTAATTAATTATAAGCCATAAACAGATAAATTTCGATATTGTCAGGATTTTACTTATTTTTTTTATATAAATGTTGTCTTTTCTTGCGCAGAAGCGTTAGATATGATGGATTGTATTTTGATATCTTTACTCTATTCGGGTTCTGTTGGGGCGGATTATTTGATACGAGAGCGCTCTAGAATAAAGCTACGGGCAAGAATACCTGTTCTTGATGTTGTGAAAGTACTCGTTGGATCAAAATACATCTTATGTACCGTCTTGGTAGTTGTTTAGTTACTCTGAAACCAACAATAACCCACAAAAATTGGATAATAAAAAACTATTCAAATTTCTAATGGTGATAGCCACACCCTTAAAAATTCATATATCACGATTTATTCAGTCAATGCGACTAGTAATATTATTCGAGAACTAGCGTTCACCTCATTCACACTTACAGTGTGATATCTTTTTTAGTTGTTGGTTTATATTTTCGTACCATATCCATCGTTATAACGAGAGTGGCGTATTTTATTTTGATTAGCAAAAGTTAAAAGCACTTGGGTGTGACGGGGGTGTTACTTGTTTGGGAGAGAATAATTTGTCATTATATTCCTCATATCGAATGAATATATGGTTGTATATTAGGCTCAAGAGATTTGGTAGTTGATAGAAAATATGGTATTGAGTACAGGATTTGCTATCACTCGCTCTATTGGAGTGAGTCATATCAATGTGAATGACGCATTGATTTTCTGTATTGAACGTGCAGATAAAACGTTCAATACAGAAAAAATTCCAGGCGGGAATTGTGTATTTAGTCAGCTTACGGATTGTATTTATTAGTAATGAATAGGTCTACAGAAACAGTTGTACCTGCTAGTCAGAAATGAATTAAAAGTAATAGTATTGAATTTCGCTTTTTGAGAAATTTAAAGTTAATCATTGCCGTCTGAACAGAAACGAAAAATGTCGCATCCATGCGACATTTTTCTTTTGGCGGCCAAACCAGTTTTGCTATATCCATTCTAGAGTTCAATCCATTAGGAGATTAGTCAGAATGTATATATAAGACGCTGTTAATGTTGATTAGTTCCCTCTACGCGGCATTTTTTTTCGATTTATCTTCTAAGTCGAATGACGCAGCGATTAATTTCTTGGTGTAGTCGTTTTTCGGCGCATTGAAAATCTCTTCTGCAGACCCTTCTTCCATCACTTCACCCTTCTGCATCACCAATACACGATCCGACAGTGCTTTCACTACCGAGAGGTCGTGGCTGATGAATAGAAAGCCAATATTGTGCTTGGCTTGAATGTCTTTGAGCAGGTCAATCACGGTCAGTTGTACAGAGCGATCGAGTGCAGAGGTCGGCTCATCCAGCAAAATAAAAGAGGGTTCAAGAATCAGCGCGCGAGCAATCGCGATACGTTGTCTTTGTCCACCTGAGAATTCGTGCGGATAGCGGTTAATTGAATTCGGCTCTAAGCGAACCTCAATCAACGCTTTGCGAGCTCTTTCTAATCTCTCTTTCTTGGATAGATGAGGTTGATGCACCGTTAAGCCTTCGGTGATGATTTCCCCAACCGTCATACGTGGTGATAAAGAACCATAAGGATCTTGGAACACCATCTGCACATCTTTCTTAAGCTTGTGACGCTCTTTGTCGTTCAACAAACTAACGTCTTGGCCTTTGTAAACTATGCGTCCGCTGCTTGGCAGCAAGCCGATTAATGCACGTCCAAGGGTTGATTTACCTGAACCAGATTCACCAACAATGCCCAAGGTTTCGCCCTGTTTAAGGTTCAACGAAATGCCTTTTACGGCTTCGAAGTACTGGCTTTTACTCTTGATGAAGTGTGATTTAACCAAGAACTGAACTCGGATGTCGTCAGCACACAATAGCTCTGGGGCTGTCGCCTCAACAGGAACCTTAGCGCCTTTCGGAATAGAGTTAATCAGCATCCGTGTGTAATCGTGCTTAGGGTTATCGAACAGCTCTTGTGTTTGCCCTTCTTCAACCAATTCCCCTTTACACATGACGAGTACACGGTCGGCAAAGTGTTTCACTACGCCTAGGTCATGGGTGATGAACAAAATCGCCATGCCCATTTTGCCTTGAATCTCTTTGATAAGAGAAAGTACTTCCGCCTGAACAGTCACATCCAATGCTGTGGTGGGTTCATCGGCTATCAAAATATCTGGTTCATTGATCAAAGCCATTGCGATCATGATGCGCTGTAACTGACCACCCGAAAACTCATGCGGATACTTGGTATAAGCTTGTTCTGGCATTGGCAAATGAACCAGATTGAAGAGCTCTAGTACGCGCTGTTTTGCTTTTGATTTCGATACATTGCGATGACACATAATGGCTTCTGCCACTTGAATGCCAACACGAAGGTAAGGATTGAGAGAGGTCATCGGCTCCTGAAAGATCATGCCGATTCTGTCGCCACGAATCGACTGCATTTCTCGCTCAGTTTTTCCAAGAATCGATTGCCCCTCAAACTCGATGTTTGATTGCTGATCAATAATCGCGTTATCAGGAAGCAAACGCATAAGCGCGTTGGAAGAGACGGATTTACCTGAACCTGATTCACCAACAATGGCCAAGGTTTCGCTTGAGTTAAGGGTAAAGTTAACCTTTTTGACCGCATCAATGATTCCATCATTGGTTGTGAAGCTAACGGAGAGGTTATTGACTTTAAGTATGGCCCGGTCCGACATGATATATCCTTATCAATTTAAGACATTAGGTGAAGATTGAACTTCTGACGTTGTTTTAAGTTGCCCAAAATGGTGATGAGCACGTTGAATTTGTTCTAGTTCGAGCATCCAATGCGAACTACGCTGAGCGCTGCAAAAAGCGATCAGGTGATTGAGTAAATCTTCGCTCTGCTTTTCCAATAACCCAAAGGTACGTTGAATCAGCTCAGTGTTCTCAAGAGAGATAAATTGCATCAGAGCGTAAGATTGATTCAAGGTATCGAAGGCTTGTTGATGCTGACCTAAACGGTTGAGTATCTCTGATTGAGCGACACTCGCATCTCTCAACCCGGCAAGCAGGCAGGCAAATTGGCAAGGCTTAATATCGCTTTGGTATGCTGCATCTTGGATGTGATGAGGAAGTGAGGTTAGAACATCACCATACAGGCGCTGTGCTTCAGGCCAGTGACCTTGTTCCATTAACTGTTCAGCTTTTAGGTAGTGCATCCAGCATCGTTCAATTTCCATATCCACATCCTCAATTTATAATATCCGAAAATGTTAATGATATTTATTATCAATTGCAAATTAAAATCATTCACATGTTAAGTTGGTGAATTAAATAACGAGCTATTCCTAAAAATGGCTTAAATTGTGTGTTATTTGTTCAGTTGAACAGCTGTGTAGCGTAAGTCACTAAATTTGTAGGAAATTACATCTACACTGATTTTATCTACACCCAAGTAATGAAGGACTAAGGAGGCGGCGATGGCGATGCAAAGACTCAATACAGAACAGCTGTATCAGGTAGCGGATTTAGACAAGCTACCATGTAAGTCGACCAAAGAACTGGCTCCAATTGACGAAATCGTCGGGCAGGAACGGGCACAAAAAGCCGTTGAGTTCGCGATGTCAATCAAGGAAAAGGGTTACAACATTTATGCGATAGGGCGAAATGGTCTGGGTAAACGCACCATGATCTTGCGCTATCTGAACCGTCACCCTCAAGAAGTGCAGGAGCTTTTTGATTGGTGTTATATCGCGAACTTTGAAGATATTCGCACACCTAAGGTACTGAAATTGCCGCGTGGCGTTGGCAGCAGCTTGAAGCAAGATATTGAAAAATTGATGCGTAAGCTGCTGAAAGGTATGCCTCTCGCGTTTGATAACGAGATGTACTTTAGCCGTGCTGACAGGCTTAAAAATCAACTGGCAGCTAAGCAACAAGCCGCGTTAGAAAGCATTAGCCAAGAAGCGAAAGACAAGGGCATTAACCTGACGATCACCACTCAGGGTGATTACCAGTTTGTGGCCATGAATGGCGATGATCTTCATACCGAAGAGAGCTTTGATCTGCTTTCGCCTGAAGAACAAGATCAATTCGATAAAACCATTGATGGATTGGAAGTCGGCCTACGCACCATTTCTCGTGAGTTGACGGAGCTTGAAGAGACGTACACTGAGAAAATTCAAAAGCTTAATGATGATACGGCGCGAGACGTGATCACTCACTTCATCAAGCAATTGAAGAAGGATTACAGCCAATATCCAGACATCAAAAAGTACCTAACGGCACTGCGTAAAGACATTGTCGACAACGCTGACATCTTCTTAGAAGAGAGCACGGAGCAAGCAGAAGTTGCAACAGCCTCTTTAGATAAAAAGATGCCGCGTCGTTACAAAGTTAACGTGATTGTGAGCCAAAAGGAGGAGACTCTGCCGATCGTGGTGGAAGAGAATCCGAATTACCACTCTCTGTTTGGCTATGTAGAAACGGCAACGTTCAAGGGTACTGTCTTTACTGACTTCTCACTGATTCGCGCAGGTAGCTTACACAGAGCTAACGGCGGCGTATTACTGATGGACGCAGTGAAGGTGCTTGAGCAACCGTACGTTTGGGAAGGCTTGAAACGAGCGCTGCGTTCACGTCAATTGAGCTTCACTTCATTAGAAAAAGAGGTGACCTTAACGGGCGCGGTATCGCTTGATCCAGAACCGATTCCATTGGACGTTAAGATCATCCTGTTTGGCGATTACCGAACTTACCAACTGCTGCAACACTACGATGCAGAGTTTGGCGAACTGTTCCGTGTGACGGCCGATTTTGAAGATGAGATGAAGCGTACTCCCGATTCTGAAATGCACTACGCGCGCTTTATTTCGAGCATCGTGCACGACAACAACATGCTGCACTGTGACCGCAAAGCGATCGCTCGCATCATTGAGCACAGCTCTCGTCAGGCGGGTGACCAAGGTAAATTGTCTCTGCACTCTGCTCACATTGCTAATCTGCTTCGTGAATCAAACTACGTGGCGAGAGGCTCAAAATCGAACCTGATTCGTGCGACGCACGTTGACCAAGCGTTATCTAACCAACAGATGCGTGTAGGACGACTGCAAGACAGCGTGATGGAAACCTTCACTAACGGTACAACGCTAATCCATGTTGATGGTCAGGCGGTTGGGCAAGTGAATGCGCTGTCTGTACTCAGTACGACGGATCATATGTTTGGTGCACCGAACCGAATCACGGCAACCACCGCTTACGGTGATGGTGAAGTGATTGATATTGAAAGAAACGTAGACCTAGGTGGCAGCATTCACTCGAAAGGTGTGATGATCTTGTCAGCTTACCTTTCTTCCGTATTTGGTAAGACAGCCAAAGTCCCGCTCACCACTAACATCACCTTCGAGCAATCGTATGGTGGCGTCGATGGTGACAGTGCGAGTATGGCCGAGTTCTGTGCGGTGGTGTCAGCGTTTTCTAAGCAGCCAAACCGTCAAGATATCGCGATTACAGGCTCGATGAACCAGTTTGGTGAGTCTCAGCCAATTGGTGGTGTGAACGAGAAAATTGAAGGTTTCTTTGATGTGTGTGAAATCAAAGGGCGCTCAAACGAACAAGGGGTGATTATCCCGCGTTCAAATGTTCACAACCTGATGCTGCGTAGCGATATCGTGAAAGCGGTTGAAAAGGGTGAGTTTAATATCTGGGCGATTGACCATGTAACAGAAGCAATTGAGCTGTTCACAGGCAAAGCCGCTGGTGAAGCAAGTGACGAGGGTAGCTATCCAATTGATACTATCTTTGGTATCGCCCAAGCGAAGCTGAACGCACTGCGTAAATAGCTTGAATATCTAGATACACAGTTTAATAGCTAAGCTAAATAGATAGCTAAACAAACAGATAAACAGCCAAAACGCAAAAGCCATCGATTCTAGAGTCGATGGCTTTTTTATTGATTACGATTCGGCTCGCTAGTGAGTTATTCGTTTTTGGCCGGATTACGGTATTCGGTGAAAGTCGCGTGTTAAAAAGCGTTACCCATTTCGTAGGCAAAGCTTGGTGCCATCGAACTTCAGTTTTGCCAATAAGTGTTTGGCGTTAGCTCGGCCAATATCATCAAATTCAACACCGTATCGAGCGTAGTGCGTCGATTTCTGTAGATTACAGACGATGCCTCGCAATGGCGGAATCAATGGGCCATTGTAGTTCTCAGGGGTTATCTCAATAGACACTCGGTCGGCAATCTGAATCGCACGAGAGGTTGGTGAGGTAACGAAACGACAACCACTTTTCGATAAGTCTCGTATCTCACAGTTTGCTCGCTGGTCGTTGAAGATGATTCTTGAAGCCAGATTCACTTCATAGCGTGTTTCTTTACGCAGCTGAGTCACTTGCATCGTGCTTGGTGTCGAAAGTACAAGAATAGGGAAGGGTTCACCAATCTTATGATGAATTTGGCTTCTAAAGTGGATAAGCGCGCCTTCACCTCGTAGAGAATACGCACGAGCAGTCATCCAAAAACCTTCTTGAAAGAAAAAGTTCAGATCTTCATTGGATACCTCGGGAACCTCAACCACAATACAGTTATCACTGTGCGTACCGATAAACTTGGTGGTGGCGAGAAACTTCGTACCAACGGGAGTCGAGACATTTAATGTCAGCTCACTGCCGTGCTCAATCATGGCCAGTGCATCAGTGCTATTGATGGTGGAAACGGTGCGATTTCGAGGGTCTTGAAGTGCCTGATTATGCTCCAAAGGCTTCTTCAGGGGTGCGTTCATTATATGTTCTCCATGCGCCAACATGCGTCTGTTAGTTATATTGGTAACTTGCTAACAAGGGGTTATTACGTGCTAGATTAAGTGGACGTACTCACATAGATTTATAGAGTGCCTTTTATCATTGCTGATTTTATATTAAGCCGATTGCACTGAATTATTTGCTGTGTTTGTAAGTACTTAGTTTTATTTATATGCACTTGCGTTAGTCTATTACAAGGAACTCATACTTCAAACTTTTATTGTTTGTCGTATCAATTATTTGCAGGAGTTGAGAATGCAGGCAGTAAAATGGGATCAAGAAGTGAACCAGATCACGGTAGAGCTAGAACCCAACCAGTTCGCGGTCGTTAAGTATCAAAAGGACGGAGATGTACTACATATCACGTCGACACGCATTCCAGATGAACTGCAAGGCAAGGGCTTTGGTAAGGTGATGATGGAGTCGGTATTGCCTGAAATCGAACAAGCGGGCTTCAAAATTGTGCCGGTTTGTAGCTATGTGGTTCACTACATGAATAGGCAGACACAGTGGTCACATCTTCTATCCGATAAAGCATAACAACGAGTAATATGTCTCAATCAATATCGTCGAATAATCGAGCTCAAGCTACAGCAAGCTCAAGAGAAAATCAGCTTTATCAAAAAATAGCGACCTCATTGGGTTGTCATCAAGGATTTGATGTCCAAGTGATTCAACGCCTATGGGGTGGATATGGCGAGTTAGTTCGCTTGGTCTTTTCTCAAGCAAGCCGTGCTGAACTCAAGAGTGTGATTGTTAAACATGTCGCGTTGCCAGATAAAGCCGAACACCCCAGAGGCTGGAACACCAAACTCTCTCACCAACGAAAGGTACACTCTTACCAAGTGGAAACGGCTTGGTATCAGTCGTTCACCCAACAATGGGATGAGCGCTGCCTTGTACCTGTTGGGCTGCAATGTGAACTAGAAGAGAATGAGTGGCTAATTGTGATGCAAGACTTAGCGGATATAGGTTTTCCGTTAACCTCTCAGTTTGATGTGCTTGCTGCTTCTGACTATCAGGTATCTAGTTACACAAGAGAAGAGCAAAAACAACGCGATGCTTGCCTTAAATGGCTTGCTAACTTTCATGCAAAGCACATCAATATCAATCAACAACAGTCGTCATCATTGTGGCACGTCGGTACTTATTGGCATCTAGATACACGTCCTGATGAGCTCAATGCCTTGGCTGATTTACCATTGAAGAACCAAGCCAAGCACATCGACCGTTTACTCAAAGAATGTCCATATCAGACCTTGGTCCATGGCGATGCCAAGCTCGCTAATTTTTGTTTTGATTCTGAAAGCGAGCGCGCGGCTGCGGTCGATTTCCAATACGTCGGTCACGGCTGTGCGATGAAAGACGTGGCCTTGTTCATGAGCAGTGCGGTGAGGCCGCAAGATTGCGCAGAGCTTGAATCAGAAGTACTAGATGCTTACTTCCAGCACTTGAAAGAAGCATTAGCGCACTATCAACCACACCTTTCATTTGATGAAGTCGAAGCCGCATGGCGACCAATGTTTTGCGTGGCATGGGCCGATTTCCAACGCTTCGTAAAAGGCTGGAGCCCAGAGCATTGGAAGATTAATCCTTATACTGAGCAGTTGACCTTACGAGTGCTCACTCAATTAGACGAACAGGAGTCCGTCAATGTTCGATAGAACCGCGAGCTGGAAAACGCCGCAAAATTTTTTATTACTGATCTCGATTGTTGTACCGATCGCGTTTTCGAGCTGGATGGCTTTGCTTAATAACTTCGTGGTTGAGAAAGCGAACTTTGATGGTGCGGATATTGGCTTGCTGCAAAGTGTGCGTGAGATTCCGGGCTTCTTAGCGTTTACGGTGGTGTTTGTGTTGGCTTTCATTCGTGAGCAACGCTTCATGTTGATATCGTTAGCGATGCTCACTGTGGGCACCGCGATTACGGGTTTATTCCCTTCACTGACAGGCCTTTTGCTCACCACTATTTTGATGTCGACGGGTTTCCACTATTTTGAAACGCTGAAGCAGTCTTTGTCACTGCAATGGCTGAGTAAAGAAGAAGCGCCAGAGATGCTAGGTAAGATGATCTCAGTCGGCGCACTGGCATCTTTAATCACTTACGGATCTATCTGGGTGATGTTAGAACAGCTGAAGCTCGACTTTGCTTGGGTGTACGGTATTACTGGCGGTATTGGTTTTATTCTGGTTTTGGTGATGACCTTTGGCTTCCCTGAGTTTCAAACCAAGACGCCACAGAATAAGAAGTTGGTACTGCGGAAGCGTTACTGGCTCTACTACGCGCTAACGTTTATGAGCGGTGCGAGAAGACAAATCTTCACCGTGTTTGCAGGCTTCTTGATGGTAGAGAAGTTCGGTTATTCGGCTGCCGACGTCACATTGTTGTTCTTGGTTAACTACCTATTTAACTTCTTGTTTGCGAAACGCATTGGACGATTCATCGGTGTGGTTGGTGAGCGCAAGGCGTTGATCTTCGAATATGTGGGTTTGATCGGTGTGTTTGTCGGTTATGGCTTGGTGCAAAGCGCGGAGTGGGCGGCGGCACTTTACGTGATCGATCACCTGTTCTTTGCATTGGCGCTGGCGATCAAAACTTACTTCCAGAAAATCGCAGACCCGGCAGACATGGCATCAACCGCTGGTGTCTCTTTCACCATCAACCATATTGCCGCAGTCGTTATTCCGGTCGTGTTTGGTGTGATTTGGTTATCGTCCCCTGCAACGGTTTTCTACATCGGTGCTGCGATGGCGGCGGTTTCTTTGGCGTTGTCTTTAAACATTCCTAAGACACCTGAAGAAGGCAATGAAGTGCGAATGTTTAGCTGGCGTTAACGCTAGGTAGAGGCAACTAAAAAGCTCCAATATCGCTATTGGAGCTTTTTAGTATGTGCCGTTTGATGGTCAAGAAGCGTTAAGCTCGAAGCGGATTGCTTCCTATGCCACCTGTTTTTCTAAAGAGCCTGCAAAGCGTTTCCTGTAGCTGCGTAACATGCTGAGGCTGACTATCGCGGTTAGGGTCTCGGCGAACAGAATACTTGCCCAAATTCCTTGTTCTGGGAATAGCTTAGGTAAGATGACGATGCCTAATGCGACGAAGACAAAACCACGACCAAGAGAGATTAGTGTCGCTTGCTTAGGCTTCGCCGTTGCCTGAAACAGGTTGGCGATCACCAAGTTGACTCCCATTAGTGGTACAGCAAAGAAAAAGAACGTTAAAGCGGTTGCAGCTAGCCCAATCAAATCACTCGAATCACCTAAATAGAGGGCTGCGATTTGAGGCGCACACAGGTACACAATAATCATAAACACCAAGCCACTACCTATTGCACTTTTTAAACCTAAACGAAAAATTGCTTCGATGCGGTTTGGCTGATTAGCACCATGATTAAAGCTGATGATTGGCTGGCAGGCTTGAGCTATTCCGACCATCACAAACAACGCAAATACCCCGATGTTTGCGGTCAAGCCATAGGCGATAATGTGATTCTCACCAAACTGATGCAGCAACACGTAGTTGAACAATAAAATTGTCATCGCTGCGGTCACTTCAATGAAGAAAGTCGGCGTGCCTATTTTTAGAATGCTTGGCAGTTTGTTAAAACCAATCCCTTTTAAGCTCAGTTCCAATGTGCCTTGTTTACGTACAAAGTGGCTTAATAAAATACAAGCGATGACACCTTGTGCAATGGCTGTACCGTAGGCTGCCCCTTTCATTCCCCAGCCCCATTTCAAGACGAAGAAGTAGTCCAACACTAGGTTGACCACGGCACCTATCGACATCGCGTAAGTCGCCAGTTTTGGGTTGGTGTCATTACGAACAAAGCACGACATGACCCAAGCCAACGAGTACAAAACAAAGAATGGCAGCATCACAGACAGGTAATCGTGAGTCAGTTCAGCCATGTATCCAGAAGCGCCCATCAACGCAATAATGTCGTCCAGAAAATACAGAGCGAGGCTGACTGAGATGGTGCTAAGTACGGCGGTACTCAGCATCGATTGGCTAAAGAGAGTTTGACCCGACGCCGAATTGCCTTTGCCGACTTCAATAGACATAAGAGCCGCGCCGCCAATACCCACCATCATCGCGATAGCGGTAAATATAGAGAAAGCAGGAATGGTTAGCGCGATAGCACCAAGCCCATCTGGGCCAACACCGCGTCCGACGAACCATGCATCTCCCATGATGAAAAGAGACTTGATCACCATGCCGGTTAGCGCTGGCCAAAGGTATTGATAAAAGGATTTAGATATTGGATCGGTTTTTAGGTTGATGGCCACTGGAGTTAGCTCCCAACAAATTGGATTTAACCAAATTGGATGAAATAAAGAGGGAGCATTATCCGAACTTAACTGGATTCTAAAAAGGGATAATCTGCTTATTATGTTGCACTATCTGCACATCGAGTTCGAAATTCTGCAGGTGACTCTTTCATCTGGCCACGGTAAAAACGGCTGAAATAAGCTGGGTCTTCGAAGCCGAGTTCAAAGGCGATGGTTTTAATTGTCTTGGTCGAAAAGATCAATTCTCGATTCGCTTCCAAGATGATTCGATCGTGGATTAACTGAGTCACGGTTTTGCCTTTCTCAGATTTGACGATCTCATTGATGCGCTTGTTAGTTATCGACAGTGCTTGAGCATAAAACTCACAACTCTTGTGGGTGGTGTAGTGCTGCTCAATCAAATCGACCACTTTGTTTACTCGGCTGTCGCGCACTTCGCCTTTCAATGATGATTGGGTTGCAAAACGTAATATGTAGCGCAAAAAGCTATTCATGAGGGATTCTACCAAATCCCAGTCGCTCTCTTCTCGTGCACACTCTTCTTTAATCATAGTGAAAATAGGCAGTAGGTAGCGGTTGCCTTCTTCACTGCAATCTAAGTAGGGAGGGCGACTTTGATGCATGGCAAAAACGGTATCGACTAGCTGTGTGTTACGATGGTTGGTCTTGATAAAGCCTGGGGTAAACACCAATAAACGAGCGCTTTCTCCCACTAGTTCAGATCGGTGAACCTGGCCCGGAGCAATGGTAAAAATACGTCCAACCTTGTTGTCATAGTCTACAAAATCAATGCTCTGACTGCCTAAGCTATCCACGCACCACACCAACTCCCAGTATTCATGTCTGTGCGGTTCTAAGAACGCGTCGTCGCTGTTAGTCAGTTCCTCAACCCTACAAGGCTGACCTTTGATGAGGCGCATGTGTTTGATGGGAGATCTCATGACATTCCTTGGTTGAAGGTAGACTGTGCAGTTAAGACTAGAGTCGGTTGTTTTCGACGTTTCTAATGTAGTCGATAGTGACTTTTAAGTCATTCGATTGCTGCGTTATTGGCTATCTGATATGAGCGGTGAACCAGTGCTGGTGTCGGAATAGACTGAAGTATATGTGGTGGAAGTGAGAGAGAGGTTTAAGTCGGAGTGGTATCTAAATAAAACCCTAGAGACTCATTGCGAGCCCTAGGGTTATATATACAGATTATTAGTCTAGCTTAGCCTAGTTGCTACTTACTGTTTTCAAAGAAGAGCGTAGCTTGAAGATTCCCTTAGGTGCCTTGGTCAGCAAGATGCCGCAAAGTAGAGGAATCATCATTACAAGTGACTGTTCAGATAGAACCTCACCATTGATGTAACAAGAGATCAGCAGCGCAACCACTGGGAAGATTAGGAAGCAGATAGACGCTTGGAAAGGGGTCGAAACCTGACCTAATTTAAAGTAAGCCACAATGCCGCCCACACTCGCCACAAAGCCTAGGTAAACCACAGCTGAGATTGAATCCCAAGTGAAAGATTTAACATTTACGTTTTCGCCCATAGCTGATACGGCAAATAAGAATAGAGCTGCAATTAAGCTTGGTACGGCGTTGTAGGTCAGTACTTCAATGCCTTTGCAGTGCTTTTGAACCAGCACATACATAACTGCGTGAATCGCCACAGCAAGGCCTAAGCAAACCGTGCCAATTAGGTAGTCATCGCCACCCATCTGCATTTCATTACCAAGGATTAAACATAGGCTCACAACAGCAGCGATCAAACCGAATATCTGGTGCTTCGCCAGTCGTAGACCTAAGAATAAGCCAGACATCAGCATCACAGCGACAGGCATGTTGGCGAAGATGATCGACGCTAGACCAGAAGAGATGTATTGCTCACCATAGATCATCAAAGTGAACGGAATCGCGAAATACATCAGCGCAACAATAAGCAGCCATTGGCGCTTACCTTTAGGGAACAGTAGTGGTTGGTTGAAGACTTTCGCCAATACCGCAAGCAGAGGGGCTGCAAGTAAAAAGCGCAACGCAGTAGCAAAAATAGGTGGGATAGAATGCAATGCTACTTCCATAGCGAACCAAGTGGTTCCCCAAATTAAGCAAACAGAGACAAAAAGCAAGATAGTTAGCGACTTCGAATTCATGGTGACTACTCATTAATAATTATTTTAAATCATAGGCTTGTAGCGCCTTAATGACGTGGCACAGTATAGAAAGGTAGTCGGAGAAAAGTTTTGTCTTTTTATCTCTAATTTAAGTTTTTTGTGGAAATTAAATCTCTAATATGATCATTTTATAGAAAATAAATTCACTTTAGATAGTTTAATTAAAGTCATTATTCTTTGTGAGGTCTAATTTTGCTCAGGAAGTGATCAACTCAACGAGTATGGCTGTTGGGTTATTGCTGTTAGCGTAACAACAAAAAACGCGCCCACAGTGAGGCGCGTTTTTGATCAATATATTTAAGAGACGGTATTTATTGCGTAACAGGCTTAACTTGTTTGGACTGCCTTACCGCCAGGATAAGTTGCGGTAGCAGCGACATCACTATCATGCCGGTCATTAGTGAGTATTGTACTGCAGTGAATGATTCACCCATCAACACCATACCGGTCACAATGCCAGCTACTGGGTTTGCAATGCCACCGAAGGTGAAATCAACCACCGACATACGTTGTAGCAACCACACGTACATGCCGTAACCCAGTGCTGTGTTTAGACCAATAACCCAAACCAAGCCCATCGCATTGCGAGTATCGAAATGAGTGACAGCATTAACATAAGGCTGCGGGTCGATGAATGCATGAACGCCAGACGCGACAGACAAAATCGTACCACCCAAAATCAGTTGCCACGTGAGTACCTTCCACCAATGCATACGGTTACCCAGTGACTTGGTAATGCTGCTGCCGATAACGATACACATGATCGCGGCGAACATTGCGCCTAAACCTATTGGGTTCAGAGCAATTTGGCTTGGGTTAAAGAGTACCCACGCTAAGGTGATCAAGCCAATACCTGAAAGGGCTTGAATCAGGTGTGGGCGCTGTTTTTTCACTACCCAGTGGAAGATCATCGCGAACACCGGCACAGAGATCATACCCACGCCAGAGATTGCTGAAGGTAGCGTCAGCGCCATCACGAAGATCAAGCCAAAGAAGGTCGCGATATTGATAAGGCCCAGTGTGAAAATGATCTGCCACTCGCCTTTTTTAGGCAGTGTTGGCTTTACTGCTAGCAATAACAAACCAGCAGGCAACGCACGCAAAGCACCCAATAATAATGGTGGCCACTCCTGTAGCGTAAATTGCGTCACTGCATAGGTTGTTCCCCAAAAGAACGCGGGGATCATTGCTAATAATATGTTCATTTAAAATATCTTTACGTTAAGATAACTATTGTGTGAACTGTATACTGAGAACTAGTGGTTGTAAAGTATCTTTATGTTAAACTAGTTTGAAGTAATCAGACTAACAACGGAGCGAGATTGCAAATGGATGCTATCGACCGCGTAGTAGAGCAATGGGCAAAGGAAAAGCCCGAACTAGAAACTGAGCCTATGGCAATGATGGGTCGGATTATGCGTATTGCCAAGTATATGGAGACGCAAGTTGCCGAGCTTCATAAAAAATACGACATGAAGCTGGGTGAGTTTGATGTGCTGGCGACGTTGCGACGTTCTGGAAAGCCTTACCGACTGACGCCATCTGAACTGATTGGATCCATGATGCTGACATCAGGCGCGATGACCAATCGCCTTGATAAGCTAGAAGCCAAAGGGTTGATCAGTCGTGAGCACAGCAAAGAAGACAGACGCAGCGTGAGTGTTCAGTTAACCAAAGATGGTCTTATTCTGATTGACCAAATGATGACTGAACATGTTGAAATGCAGAAAAAACTGGTTAAATCATTGTCTGCGAGTCAGAAGAAGAACACCAACCAACTTCTGAAAACATGGTTGAGTGCGTACGAGTAGTTTTGCTGACCTTCCTTTAGATTCAATAAAAAACCGAAGCCTAATAGCTTCGGTTTTTTTGTTCTTGTTTAAGAACTTCAAGTACAGCGAATTGGCGAGTTAAGCTTGGAGCATCTCGTCGCTAAACAGTTCTGCACAACCAATGCCATTGATGGCGCAGCTCTCGTCGATGTCTGAAATGTCACCGCTGACACCAATCGCGCCAAGTACCGTTTTGTCCTTATCTCGAATCAGTAGGCCCCCTGGTACTGGCACCATGTTTCCGTGTGCGAGTACGTTTACGGCGGAGATGAATGCTGGTCGGTTGTCAGCATCTTGGGCGAGTTTTCTTGAGGAACAGCCCAGTGCGAGTGCTCCCCATGCTTTAGCGATCGCGATGTCTGGTCGCATCATGCTAGAGCCATCTTGACGTTGCAAAGAAATCAGTTTGCCACCGCTGTCTAAGACGGCGACCGTCAAAGGTTCTGTGTGGATCTTGTTTCCTGCTTTTAAGGTGCCATCAATGATGGTTAACGCTTGTTGTAGAGTCAAACTTCCCATGTTATCTCCTAGTTTTTCAAGGGGCCATGTACCAAGCTAAGTCAGCCGAACATTACTCTAGTTGTGAATATCATCGACTGATTCAGCTCGGTACAAGAGTCCTAACTGGACTCTTGTAATAACCCATAGCTGGGTAAAGTTAGGAAGGCAGCGAACTCTTCGGCTGTAGAAAGTTGATAGAAAAGATCGGCTGTCTCTTCAAATCGACCTGCTGAATAGCGCGAGTCTCCGACTTCATGTTTTATGGTGTCTAGCTCTTGGTAAAGCCAAGAGTGGAATAGTGATTTGGTAAAGGTTTGGCCATCATCGAGTGTTACCCCGTGGTGGATCCATTGCCAGATATTGGCTCTCGAGATCTCAGCGGTCGCCGCATCTTCCATAAGGCCGTAGATAGGTACACAGCCGTAGCCTTGGATCCAAGCTTCGATGTAATACAGCGCGATGCGTATATTCTTACGCACACCCGCTTCGTCGCGGCTGCCTTCGCAAGGTTTTAGCAACGAGTCTGCATTGATCACATGCTCTGGGCTTTGGAAGTCCATTTGGTTTACTTTGCCATCGAGGTGCTTATCGAATATCGACATCGCTAAATCAACCAGTGCAGGGTGCGCGACCCAAGTGCCATCGTGTCCGTTTTGAGATTCTCTCTGTTTGTCTTCAATGACTTTGGCGGTGACACGCGCCATCTCTTGCGGGTCTTTCGCTGGAATAAAGGCTGACATACCACCCATCGCCAGTGCGCCACGAGCGTGACAAGTACGCACCAACAGTTGGCTATAGGCGTTGAGGAATTCTTGATCCATGCCGATGCCGTGACGATCTGGCAGGATGCGGTCTTTATGGTTCTTCAGCGTTTTGATGTAGCTGAAAATGTAATCCCAGCGACCACAGTTCATTGCTACGATATGATCACGCATGGCGTACAAGATCTCTTCCATTTGGAATACGGCTGGAAGTGTCTCAATCAAAACCGTCGCACGAATGGTGCCTTTGGGTACGTGGAAATAGTTTTCGGTGAAGCTGAAAATATCGTCCCACCACTGTGCTTCTTCCATGCTCTCAAGCTTGGGAATGTAGTAGTAAACGCCTAAGCCTTGTTGTGCTCGTGACTGATAGTTATGGAAAAAGTACAAAGCGAAGTCCATCAAACAACCGCCGATAGGCTGATTGTTGAATTGGATGGATTGCTCAGGAAGGTGGATCCCTCGTGGGCGTGCGATTAGCAGTGCAGGATCGTCGTTTAATTGGTAACGCTTCTGCTTCTTCTCATCGAAATAACTAATGGTGCCAAGGTTGGCATCTCTTAGGTTGATTTGCCCTTCGACCATATTGGCCCAAGTCGGGGAAGAGGCATCCTCAAAGCAACACATGAAGACTTTCGCGCCTGAGTTTAGCGCGTTGATCACCATCTTTCTTTCGATAGGGCCGGTGATCTCTACGCGGCGATCGAGTAGCTCTGTTGGAGGCGTTGCTACCTTCCACTCTTTATTCTGACGAATGGAAATGGTGTCTTTTCTGAAATTGGGTAACTCACCCTCGTCATATTGAGCTTGTTTTACGTCGCGGTCACTTAGCAGGGCATGACGGCGATCTCCAAACTTATTGACGAGAGCTTCTAAGAATTTTAATGCATCTTTAGACAAGATCTCTTTGTACTCGGAGTTGTCCATATTCCCGAGTACCTGCATACACTGTACTTCTTCTCTCTCTTTTACGTCATTCATCATTGTTGTCTCCTTTGAACAATACGATGTCACTTTGTATACAAAATGCTCTTTTTAAGGATATTTATATTGCATAAATTGTAAACAAGCAAAGGGTATTTAACATTTATTTATCATTTGATCTTTTTGTGATTTATTTTCACGTAAAGATATTTTATGTAAAGCAATGAATTGTAAGCTTTTCAGGGTGGGTGCTTACTCAGAATGGCAGCGGTATGTAACTAAATTGTTTCATTTTGGGGTTGATAAATGGCGAGGATGGTTCATAGTACACAAAAGTTAGTTTAATTGTATACAATCTGAACTGGAGGTTCGAATGGCAATTATGAAAGCGATTGAAGCAGCGGTAGAGGTGCTTAAACGTGAAGGTGTAGACATCGCATTTGGTGTTCCCGGCGCAGCAATAAACCCTATGTATGCGGCTATGAAAAAGCTCGGAGGAATCGACCACGTCTTAGCTCGTCACGTAGAAGGTGCATCCCATATGGCTGAAGGGTACACGCGTACTAATCAAGGCAATATAGGTGTGTGTATTGGTACCTCTGGTCCTGCGGGAACGGACATGATCACGGGGCTTTATTCGGCGTCTGCAGATTCGATCCCAATTCTGTGCATCACAGGCCAAGCGCCCCGTGCTCGTCTTCACAAAGAAGATTTCCAAGCGGTCGACATTGAATCTATCGCCAAGCCAGTGACCAAGTGGGCAACCACGGTACTGGAACCTGCACAAGTGCCACGCGCATTTCAAAAAGCCTTTCATTTGATGCGTTCGGGTCGCCCGGGACCAATCCTGATTGATCTACCGATTGATGTTCAGCTGGCTGAGATTGAGTTTGATATCGATACCTATGAACCGCTAGAACCTTACAAACCACAAGCAACTCGCGCGCAGGTTGAGAAAGCATTAACCATGATGTCTCAATCTGAAAAACCGCTGATTGTATCGGGCGGTGGCGTGATTAATGCTGGCGCGTCTGAATTGTTGCAACAGTTTGCCGAGATCACCGGTGTTCCTGTGATTCCAACCTTAATGGGTTGGGGATCGATCCCGGATGATCATGACTTAATGGCGGGCATGGTGGGGCTACAAACGTCCCATCGTTACGGTAACGAAACCATGCTCAACTCTGACTTTGTGTTTGGTGTCGGTAACCGCTGGGCAAATCGTCATACCGGCTCTGTGGATGTTTACACCGAAGGCCGAAAGTTTGTACATGTGGACATTGAACCAACCCAAATCGGCCGCGTGTTTTGTCCAGATTTAGGCATTGTTTCTGATGCGAAAGCAGCACTAGAGCTAATGATCGAAGTGGCGCAAGAGTGGCGTGATGCAGGCAAGTTGCCGAACCGAAATGCTTGGGCAAGTGAGTGTCAGGAACGTAAATCGACCATGCTGCGTAAAACCAATTTCGACGAAGCACCAATGAAACCGATGCGTGTTTATGAAGAGATGAACAAGGCATTTGGTCGTGATACTTGTTATGTGAGCACCATTGGTTTATCGCAAATCGCCGCCGCTCAGTTCCTGCATGTTTATAAGCCTCGTAACTGGATCAACTGTGGTCAGGCTGGCCCGCTAGGTTGGACAACACCCGCCGCATTGGGCGTACGAGCTGCCGATCCTGATCGCGATATTGTCGCTATCTCTGGTGACTACGATTTCCAATTCATGATCGAAGAGCTGGCGGTAGGTGCGCAATTCAACTTGCCATACATTCATGTGTTGGTGAACAACTCATACCTAGGCTTGATTCGCCAAGCTCAGCGCCAATTTGATATCGACTATTGTGTACAACTGGCGTTTGATAACCAGAATGCGCCTGAGCTTGAAGGCTACGGTGTTGACCATGTTGCGGTTGTTGAAGGTTTAGGTTGTAAGGCAATTCGAGTTCGTGAACCAGAGCAAATTGCGGCAGCGTTTGAGCAAGCCAAAGAGCTGATGAACAAGCATAAAGTACCGGTTGTTGTTGAGCTGATTCTTGAGCGAGTAACCAACATTGCGATGGGCGTTGAGATCAATGCTATTAACGAATTTGAACCGCTTGCCGAAAGCCGTGGTGATGCCCCAACGGCGCTGGCGTACAAGTAATCATTAAGTCATGTGTATCCGTAGAGCTGAGGCTTAGCTCTACGGAAAAGCCTCCAATAGAGCGAGGCTTTACTACAAATAACCAGATTTTAAAAAATAAAGAATAAGGACAGAGTCATGGCAAAATTTGCAGCAAACTTGTCAATGTTATTCACGGAAGTTGATTTTATGGAGCGCTTTGAAGCCGCCGCAGAAGCGGGCTTTCAAGGTGTGGAATACCTTTTTCCTTACGATTTTGATGCTCAGGCAATCAAAGTAAAGCTCGACGCTAATAACCTAGAGCAAGTGCTATTTAACTTGCCTGCGGGTGATTGGGATGCTGGCGACCGTGGTATCGCTGTAGACCCAGCACGAGTAGAAGAGTTTCAAGCGGGTGTACCTAAAGCCATCGCTTACGCAAAAGCGCTCGGTTGTACTCAAGTGAATTGCTTGGCCGGGATTGTTCCGCAAGGTGTCACCCAACAAGATGCGCAATCGGCGTTTGTGATTAACCTGCATTACGCGGCGAACGCGCTAGCAGCAGAAGGCATCAGCTTAGTGATAGAAGCAATCAATACTCGCGATATTCCGGGCTTCTTCTTGAACACGACTGAGCAAGCCAAAGCGATCATCAAAGAGGTAGGGAGCGATAACCTTTCTATCCAATACGATATTTATCACATGCAAATTATGGAAGGCGATCTTACGCCGACCATGCAGCAAAACATTGGCCAAATCGCACACGTGCAACTGGCGGATAATCCAGGTCGACACGAACCGGGGACGGGAGAAATCAATTACCCATTCGTGCTCAATTATCTTGATGAACTTGGCTATCAAGGGTGGGTTGGCTGCGAATACAAGCCGAAAACAACAACGACAGAAGGCCTTGGTTGGCTACACCAGTACCGTTAATTGCGTCTGGTAACCCTCAAACGTTAAGGAGAACAACATGTCTAAAATTGCATTTATCGGAACTGGCATCATGGGGAAACCTATGGCGAGTAACCTTCAAAAAGCAGGTCACGATTTGATTCTGTCGGATCACTTTAATGTAGCACCTGCCGATCTTGTGGCAGCAGGCGCAACGGTCTGCCATTCACCCGCAGAAGCGGCAGAGGCGGCGGATGTCATTATCCTAATGGTGCCGAATACGCCTCAAGTGGAAGACGTCCTGTTTGGTGACAATGGCGTCGAGCAAGGCCTCACCGCAGGTGGCGCTGTTGGAAAACTGGTTATCGATATGAGTTCTATCTCGCCAATCGCGACCAAAGCCATTGCAGCGCGAATCAACGAAGGCGGTGCTTCATACCTTGATGCTCCGGTATCAGGTGGCGAAGTAGGCGCTATCAATGCAGCGCTGACTATCATGGTCGGCGGTGAGCAAGACGCCTTTGATAAAGCCCGTCCGCTATTTGAAATCATGGGTAAGAACATCACGCTGGTGGGTGATAACGGTGCAGGTCAAACGTGCAAAGTGGCTAACCAAATCATCGTTGCTCTGAATATCGAAGCCGTGTCTGAAGCGTTAGTCTTTGCTTCAAAAGCCGGTGCCGATCCAGCACGCGTACGTCAGGCTCTATTGGGCGGCTTTGCTAACTCTAAGATATTGGAAGTGCACGGCGAGCGCATGGTTGAAGGCACATTCGACCCTGGCTTTAGAATCTCACTTCACCAGAAAGATCTGAACTTAGCACTAACGGGCGCACAAGAATTAGGTGTTGCACTGCCGAATACGGCGAATGCTCAGGCGTTGTTTGGCGAGTGTGCCGAAATGGGCGGTGAAGGTTGGGATCACTCTGCGCTTATCCAAGCGATAGAGAAACGCTCTGACCACTCGATTCGTTAATCTAGTTAACGGTTTATCCGTTTAGTGGTTAATCAATCAACCGATTATCCGTTAATTAATTGGGGCTGCTATCGATTCGTAGCCCAACAGTTTGTTTATAAATCGCGTAGTTTCGTCTCCTTTTATACGCGTTCCTGATACAAGGCAGAGGTTGAAGTTGTTCCTTTCCAACTTGATCTTAGCAGGCACCCTTTGGCCTTGTATCGGGGTTCTTTTTTTCTCCGTCAACTAAGGAGTGGCTGATGGACATTGATGCTAAGCAATTTCTGCAAACCCTTTTCTCAAGTGCTGTTAATCAGGCGCTACCTAAAAATCACATCGAACCTTTTCTTCCTCAAGACATTTTTTATCGCTTTGCTAACCAAGCTGGGCGTACTGTGGTGATAGGAGCAGGAAAAGCGGCCGCGTCAATGGCAGCAGAGCTTGAAGCGGTTTGGCAGGCAAAGAAACAACAAGACCTTGCACTGCGTGACCTTGAAGGCTTGGTGGTGACTCGTTATGAGCACACCGCCCCTTGCGAACATATTGAGGTGATTGAAGCAGCGCACCCCGTGCCAGACGCGATGGGTTTAGAAGTAAGCCAACGTATGTTGCAATTGGTGAGTGGCTTGAGTGCTGACGACACAGTGATTTGCCTACTGTCTGGCGGTGGCTCTGCTTTACTAAGCTTGCCCGGTGGCGACATCAGCTTGGCAGAGAAGCAACAAATCAATAAAGCGTTGCTTAAATCGGGCGCCGCTATTGATGAGATGAACTGCGTTCGTAAGCATTTATCTTCGATTAAAGGTGGGCGATTAGCGAAAGCTGCTTACCCGGCAAGAGTGGTCTCTTTGGCGATTTCAGATGTGCCGGGCGATGATATCAGTGTGATTGCATCGGGCCCGACCGTGCCAGACACCACCACCCGTTTTGATGCGATGGCAATACTGGAACGCTATCGAATAGAAACACCACCTTCGGCATTCGAATGGTTGAACAACCCAGAGTCAGAAACGGTAAAGCCGGATGATGAGTGCTGGAAAAACGCCGAGCACCATATTATCGCCACCCCGATGTCAGCATTGGAATCCGCTGCGGCAGAGGCTGAAGGCTTAGGCATTCCGGCTTATGTGTTGAGTGATTGTATAGAGGGAGAGGCGCGAGATGTCGCGAAAGTTCACGCAGCGCTGGCTAAGCAAGTGGCCAATCATAAGCACCCGTTTGAGACGCCTTGCGTGATACTTTCTGGTGGCGAAACCACGGTAACCGTTAGAGGCAATGGTCGCGGTGGGCGTAACTGTGAATTTCTGTTGAGCTTGTATAACGAGCTCAAAGGCCAAGACAACATATTTGCATTGGCTGCCGATACCGACGGGATTGATGGCGTGGAAGACAATGCGGGTGCGTGGATCACACCTCAAACATGGCAACAAGGTTCGAGCCTGTCTCTTAAAGCGCAAGAATACCTCGATGCGAATAACAGTTACGATTTCTTCGAACAAGTCGATGTGCTTCTTACCACGGGGCCTACGCTGACCAATGTGAATGACTTCCGTGCGATATTGATTCTTTAATTTGAACAGTTCAAAAACACAGTATGGAATGGTCGCTTCTTAACAAATAGAGCGGCCATTTTATTGTTATCAATGCGGTGACCTTGAGTTCTGAAATTATCTTCTGGACTAATGAAGCACGTTGATTACTATGATTTCAGTAACGAGCTGTAAAGGATGCAATATGTCTAGGATCAGACAAAAGAATCAAGATTTAATCATCGAAGTCGCGTGTGAACAATTCGCCACTCATGGTTATGCTGCAACAAAAATGGCTGACATCGCAAAAGCGGCCGACATTCCCAAGCCTAATGTATTCTATTATTTCAGCTCTAAAGATAAGCTCTACAACGCTGTGCTTGAAACCGTCACTCAGCCATTACTTGAAGCGTCTCGTCCGATTGAAGAGCTCAGCGATCCTGTTGAAGCCTTGTCTCAATATATTCAAACCAAGCTGATCATTTCTCGCGATCATCCGCACGCCTCTAAGGTATTTGCCAATGAAGTGATGTCTGGCGCGAAAGTGCTACCAAAAGAGATTGGTGACGAGCTGTATAAGCAATCCCAGATGATTCTTGATAAGTTCTCGACATGGTCGGCGCAAGGTCTAATGGACGATGTTCCCGCTCATCACCTGATGTTTACCATCTGGGCAGCCACACAAACTTACGCCGATTTTGGCTGGCAGATTTGTAGCGTAATGCAGAAAGAACAACTCGATGATAAAGACTATGCCGATGCCGCTGAGTTTATCACTCAACTGGTGATTAAAGGCTGTGGTGTGAAAGGAAAAGCTTAGTTAGCTAGTCGAACTCAATTTCATAAAAATAAGGACATCACTCGATGTCCTTATTTTTATGCGTTGCTTTATGGAAGAGTGACCTTTAGAAATCGGCAATAATGCCTTGTCGTTCGATATTGTCTTCAACAACCAAAATACGACTGCGTTCAAGCCTCTATCCGATCCAAAGACCTGCCCCTACCCAAAATGTAGCCAACCTAAAATCATGTCGAACTTATCTCTAATGGATAGCGTTGATCAAAAAAATGAAATTTCATCAAATTCTTTATAAATCTAGCATCGACTTTGACTTTAATTCGACAAAGCCAGTTCAATAATAGATCGCATCAATAGGTGAGGGTCGAATTATGAAAACTAAAATCATCGCGCTTGCAGCACTTCTCGGAGTTTTTACAACTCAAATATCAACAGCTCAAGCAACAGAGCTGATCGGCCATGTTCAAGGGTTGAACAAACACAGTATTGTGGCTGAGGTGCCTGGCGTTGTTGAGATGAATAACCTTGAAGTGGGAGATGCTGTAAACCAACAGCAACTACTTGCTCAAATTAAAGCCGATGATTTTGAGTTTAGTGTTAACAAAGCGAAGGCAAATCTTGCGCTTGCAGAAGCGGATCTTGCATTACGGAAAGCAACCTATAACCGCTATCAAGCACTCATCAAAAAGAACAGCCTTTCAATAGGAGAGCTAGATACAGCACGTGCCGAGTTTCTCAGTGCTAAAGCGGCTGTTTCTGTTGCTCAAATTGACTATCAACAATCTCAAGTCGATCTCGAAAATACGCAAATTGAGTCTCTTATCTCGGGTTATATCTCTAACAAACCAGCACAATCAGGCGCTTGGGTGAGTGAAGGTGATTTGCTCTATGAGGTGGTCAATATCGATAAAGTCACCTTGTCATTCATGGCGAGTGAGTATGACTTAAAGCATTTCACTGTAGGTCAGAAAGTGGTGGTGTGGTCTGAAACCAACCCAGAACTCAAGATGGAAGCGAACGTGCAGCGTATTGGTGTCGAGATGCAAAATTTGACCTACCCAGTCTTGGTTGAGATCACCAACCAAGGGCATCAATTTAAGCCGGGTATGTCGGTGTACGCCTCGACAGAGCTTGCAGTGAAAAATATCACAACAGCTAAAGCAACATCGGACTCGAACCAAGGTAAAGGGCAGTAGAGATGAACTTTTTAGCATACTTCGCGAATCGTCAATTTTTAGCTCGAATTATTACGGTAATGGTGTTGCTGACGGGTGCTATGTCGTTAATACAGCTCAATTTACAAGAGTATCCCGATGTTGCGATGGACACGGCGGAAATCGAAACCATCTATCCCGGTGCAACGGCTCAAGACATTGAACTCAACATCACCAACCCGATAGAGAAAGAACTTCGTTCAGTGGATGGCATTGCCTATTTTTCGTCTGAATCATCAGAAAGGCGCTCTTTTATCGAGGTCGAATATCTACCCGGTGAAGACGCAGCGGTGATCTTGCGAGATATTCAGCAGGCGGTCGATCGAGTCGGAAACCTACCGAAAGATATAGATGCTCCACCGGTTGTGACTCAGCAGAAAACCTCTTCTTTGGATGTGTACCATTTTGGCGTGAGTTTATCAGACAGCAACACCGATCCCGCTTCATTGCAGCACTACGCGTATCAGCTAGAAAAGAGAATCAACAACCTTGGTGGCGTTGGTGCTATCAAGCTTTCTGGGTTTAACGACCGAGAGTTTTGGGTTGAGGTTGATCCTGAGAAAGCACGTCGTTACCAAGTTGCCTTCAATGATGTCAGCACTGCAATAGAGCAACACAACCTATCGCAATCGGGTGGTTTTGTAGAGTCATGGAGCCAAGAGCAGAAGATCGTCACCATGACCAAAGTCGCGTCTACGAGTGATGTTTCTGACATCGTAATCAAGGCGCTGGATTCTGGTCAGGTCGTGCGTGTGTCTGATGTGGCAACGGTGATTGATACCTTTGCGCGCGCAACTGAAGATCCTGTTTTGAGCGGGAAACCGGCGGTGATGTTCTCAATCACAAACAGTGTCAGCGCCGATGTGACTGCTACCATCGAAAGTATCAAAGCGTTGTTGGACAAAGAAAGCGAACGCATTGGCGATCAATTCATCTTCCAGACCAGCCTTGACCTTGGTAAAGACATGAGCTAGAAGTTCTCTATCGTGGCCACCAATGGTGCAATCGGTCTGGTGTTGGTTTTGCTGATCTTGAGCATGATTCTGCAACGACGCGTCGCCTTTTGGGTGTCGGTCTCTATCCCGTTTTGTGTGTTCGGTGTGATGATGGTTTTACCGATTATGGGGCTGAATTTAGACAGCATCACATTGGCTGCACTGTTGTTGGTGATCGGCATTATCGTTGATGACTCGGTGATCATCGCGGAAAGTATTTTTCAAGAAAAAGAAGCGGGTAAAAAAGGTGTCGATGCTGCGGTGTCGGGGACGTTAAAGGTGATCAAGCCATTGATGGCGAGCCTAGTAACCACGGCTTTGGTGTTTATCCCGATGATGTTTATTCCGGGCACTATGGGCAAGGCGGTTGCCGTGATTCCGATTACCGTAATCGCAGCGCTCGTGTTCTCATTCATTGAATGTACGCTCACACTGCCTGCACACTTGGCTTCTGCAAAAGAGAGCAACCAAAAATCTCAAGAAAAGGCTCGATTTGAATGGATAGCGAACCACTACCGTTCGCTGCTCAATTTCGCCCTGAACTATAAGAAGTCAGTGATTGGATTGGCGTTGGTTGGCTTCGCCGTTTCTGGCTTTTTGGTGTCTTCGTTGAAAGTAGATATCTTCCCAACAGAATCGGGCAAATACATTGAGGTGTACACCGAAGTGAAGGCAGGCACGCCGCTAAGCAAGGTGCGAGCAGCTCATCAGTCGATAGAGCAAGCGATCGAATCCCTGCCGGAAACGGAACTGGTTAGCTATGAATTGGTTTACTCATCACCAGTGTCGCAAGGCGTCATTAATTTAACGAACTTTGACCAGCGCAGCCGTTCAGCAGAACAGATTATCGCGGCACTTAATGAAGAGTTGAAAGTGGTGTCTGAAGGTATGTTTATTAAGTTCTCAATTGATGCTGGTGGTCCGCCTCCCGGTGAGCCTGTCGAGGTTCGAGTACTTGGCGGAACCGAGATCGAACGCAATCAAACCGTGGATTTGGTGATGGCTTGGCTAGAAGATTACCAAGGAGTGACAAGCGTCAATCATAGTGAGGCACTGAAAGATCCTCAGTTGAATATTGTTCCTCAATATCACTGGCTGGCGAAATACAACTTAACGGTGAGTGACTTATCGAATGCACTGCGAGTCGGCTTTGATGGTAACAGCGTGACATCCACTTGGCTTGGCGATCAAGAGGTCGATATCCGTGTGGTATTGGATGAGCAATTTCGCGATATCGAGAAACTGAAAACGACAAAAATCTACACTGCAGATGGGCAGCAAGTACCACTGAGTCGATTAGCAACGGTTGAAAAGATAGAAATTCCGCGTCTGATTAAGCATTACAACGGTGAGCGTGAAGTGACGGTATCAGCAGCTTTATCTGACGAGAGCATTAGCCCAGTCGCGTTATCCGATGAGCTAGTCACAGAGCTAAACGGTCAATACCCATCGAACGTGACCATCAGCGTTGGCGGCGAAGCGGAAAGCACCAACGAAACCATGAGTGGTTTTATGGTGGTGTTCCCCGCCGCAATGGTGGCGATCTATTTCGTGTTGGCGGTGATGTTTAACTCATTGTTACAACCGCTGCTGATTATGGCGGTTATCCCGTTTGCGATTATGGCGTCTTTGATGGCACTCGTGGTTCACATGCAGCCGATGTCTTTGTTTGGTTTGATTGGTGTTCTCGGCATGACAGGCGTGGTGGTCAACAACTCACTAGTGCTAATTAACCGAATCAATGAGCTAAGAACCGAAGGTTTAGAGGCAATAGATGCGGTGACTCAAGCCGCGGTCAGCCGCCTTCGCCCGATTGTGATGACATCACTGACCACGGTTACTGGCTTACTTCCTCTGGCCTATGGGTTAGGCGGAACGGACGTGTTTATGGGGCCAATGTCGCTTACGCTGGGCTATGGTCTGCTGTTCTCGTTGCCTGTTGTACTGTTGGTGATTCCAGCCATGTATGCGTTGTTCTTTTCTAAAGGTTCGGCTGAACGAGCGAAGAGCAGTTCACAAGTGGAGCTCAAGGCTAATCACAAAGGTTCGTGAAGCACGATTTTGTGACTTGTTGTGCAATAACTCATTTATCTTGAATTTGGCTCGATTAGGTATGCCATTTTATTTAAAGGTAAGGTTATAGTGTCGCAAAAATTTAGCGGTGCTCTTTTTTTAAAGGAAAAGACTAACCTGCTAACAATATTACACGCACAACATATAGGTTTAGTAATGACGCTTAAAAGCTTGGCATGCACCATCAGCGCAGTTCTGCTTGCAGGTTGCGGCTCGACGGTCGCGACGCAAACATACAACGCCGATCTGATCATCACCAACGGACAGGTTCTAACGATCAATTCAGAAATGGATGTGATTGAAGACGGTGTCGTAGTGGTGAAAGACGACCAGATTATCGCAGTCGGTAACGAGGATTTGATCACTCAATATCGCGCCGAAAAGGTGATTGATGCTCAAGATGGAGTCGTTATGCCGGGTATGGTGAACGCGCACAACCATTTACCGATGATTGCGTTTCGAGGCTTAGGCGAAGAGGGTATTTCGAACCGCTTGTTCGCTTACTTCTTTCCTCTAGAAGCAGAAAAACTGAGTCGTGAACTGATTTACAACGCGACTAAGCTTGGCTCTATTGAATTGGCTCAAAGCGGTGTAACTACTTATGCCGACATGTATTACCACATGGACGAAATGGCCAAGGCGACCAAAGAAGTTGGCTTGCGCGCCGTGCTCGGCGAAACCGTGATTAAATTCCCGGTGGTCGATGCCAAAGAACCTTACGGCGGCATTGAATACGCCAAAGGCTTTATCGAACAATACAAAAACGATGAGCTAATCACGCCTGCTTATGCGCCACATGCGGTGTACACAGTCAGCAAAGATAAGCTGCAAGAAATCAACAAGCTATCTGCTCAATACGATGTGCCTGTGTTAATTCATGTTGCTGAATTCCCGAATGAAGAAAAGCGCATCAAAGACGAAACCAAAGCGACATCGCCAGTTGAATACATGGATGAAATTGGTGTGCTAGACGAGCGCGTAGTGATTGCTCACGGTATCCACCTTTCAGAGAACGACCAAAAGCTTCTCAAGCAAGCTGACGCGGGTATCTCATACAATCCAATGGCGAACGCTAAAGGCGCGACGGGAATCGCACCTGCATGGGATATGTACCGTGCTGACATGCGCATTGGCTTAGGAACCGACGGCCCAATGAGCTCTAACCAAGTCGATATCATGCGCACATTAAGCTACGCAGCAAACATGCAACGCTTAAAGCATTCAGACCGCACCATCATGATCCCTGAACAAGTCATTGAGATGGCGACATTAGGCGGCGCAAAAGCCCTCCATATGGAAGACCAAATAGGTTCTCTTGAAGTGGGTAAGAAAGCAGATATCGTGATTGTAGAGACACAATCAGCGAACATGATGCCGAGTTACGACCCATACGCGACACTGGTTTACCAGGCGAACCCAAGCAACATCGACACCACGATTGTTAACGGCCAAGTCGTAATGGAAAACCGAGTGATGCAGACCGTTCAACTGGATGACATCCGCCAAAGCGTCGATGAGTTCGAAGCAGACATCACTGAGTTCGCGAAAGAGCTTTCTAAGAAAGCGATTAAGTCTAAGAGCTTGATGGATTAGGACATAAATCGGATTCTAAAATCGAATAGAATGAATAAACAAGAAAGGCCGACATCACGTCGACCTTTTGATTTCTTTAATTCAGATCGAGTGTATCTAATTATTCATCGCCAATTTACCAAGCTTCATCGCCGCAGCGTGGTGGCGGTGCATCAGTTGCTCCATGTCTACGCCAATCACAGCACCATCATTCACTCGCCATTTTCCGGCTACCATCACTTTATCGGCTTGTTGAGCGCCACAAAGTAGTAATGCAGCCAGTGGGTCGTGGCTACCAGAGAAGCGAATATCATCGAGCTTGAACATCGCGATGTCGGCTTGTTTGCCAACCTCTAGCGTGCCGATATCCGTTCTGCCCATTGCTGCTGCAGAGCCTGATGTTGCCCAACGCAGTGCGTCGAAGTGTGAAACGTTGGCCGAGCCATATTGCAGGCGTTGTAGATACATCGCCATGCGCACTTCGGCAATCATATTGGAACCGTCGTTTGAGGCCGAACCATCAACACCTAGCCCGACTTTAACGCCAGCGGCTTCAAGGTCGTTGTTCTTACAAATACCGGAAGCCAGCATCATGTTGGACGTCGGGCAGTGGCTGATGCCAATGCCTGCTTTGCCCAATCGTTTGATCTCTTCTGGGTTGAAGTGAATGCCGTGTGCAAGCCAAGTGCGTTCATTCAGCCAGCCCACATCTTCTAGGTAATCGACAGGGCGTAGACCGAACTTCTCGATACAGAAGTCCTCTTCATCGAGCGTTTCGCATAGGTGAGTGTGCATCATCACGTTCTCACGCTCACTGATCTTGGCGGTCTCTTTCATTAGGTCGGTGGTGACTGAGAACGGCGAACAAGGCGCGAGTGCGATTTGAATCATCGCCCCTTCATCACGCTGGTGGTAATCGCGGATCAAGCGTTGGCTGTCATCGATAATGGTTTGTTCGGTTTGAATGGTGTGTCGTGGAGGTAGCCCACCTTCATCTTCCCCTAGGCTCATGGAGCCGCGCGTAAATATCGCTCTCACACCTAGTTTCTCTGCGGCCTCGACTTGTAAATCGATGGCGTGCTCTAGCCCGTTTGGCAGCAAGTAATGATGGTCTGACGCTGTGGTACAGCCCGACATCATTAACTCAACCAGCGCCAGCTCTGTGGCAAGGCTCATCATCTCTGAGTCGAGGTTGGCCCAAACTGGATAGAGGCTTTGTAGCCAATGGAAGAGTTCTTTATTCAGTGCGCCGGGGTAGGCACGCGTTAGGGTTTGATAGAAGTGGTGGTGCGCATTGATAAGCCCAGGAGTCACAACATGACGAGAGGCGTCGACGCTGTAATCTACGGGTAAGGTCGGTTCTTTGTGTTTGCCAACCAGCTCAATGATTGTATTACCTTTAATGACAATACCGCCTTCTGCATCAGCCAGTGAGCCAGTGTAGATTGCGAGAGGATTCTTAATCCAGATGGTTTCCATTCATAGTAGTCCTTAGCCATCTCAGCCTTTTCAGGGAAGAGGGTCTTTATTGGTATTTGCTGTTGAAAGATAAATTCGAATCAGGGCGTTAAAACGTTCAATGCTCTAATCAGCCCTGATCCTACGGAAATCGGTTTTACGTTAGTTTGAGACTTAGTTAGTTCGAGAACCAGCTAGTTCGTTTTTGGCTCAGGGTCATCTGATGCTGCTTGAACGTCTGCTTCTGTACTTGCTTGCTGAATCTCTAATTGCTCGTCTGAGTGTCGTTCTTCTTCTGCTTGCTCTTTCATTTCTAGCTCAACTTGCGCTTGGCTTTCGGCCAGTGCTTCTTGCTCTTCTGCTCGTGAAGACCTTGGTAAAACAAGGTTCAATAGCACCGTCATGATAGTACCGGTAGTGATGCCAGAGTGAAGAAAGTTCGCAAGGTCATGCGGCAAGTGTTGCAGTAATCTTGGTTCGAAAGTGACGGCCAAACCAGATGCCAAACCAACACAGATTACCAAGGCATTTCGCTTGGTGTCTGCGGCTTTGATCAACATGCGGATACCCGCGTAGGCAATCATTCCGAACATCACAAAACCCACACCACCTAGAACAGGTTTCGGAATCGTGACGGCAATAGCGGCTAATTTCGGGAATAAACCGCCTAAAATTAGCAAACCACCGGTTGCAGCCACTACATAACGACTTGCTACACCTGTGATACCCACAATACCGACGTTTTGACTGAACGATGCCAGTGGCATTGCCGTTAAAATCGAAGATAAGGTACTGCCAAGGCCATCGCCTAGAAGACCACGTTTTAAATCTTTACCGGATACTTGGGTTTGACAGTTGTTACCCAGAGCCATGAAGTCACCAGTCGCTTCGGCGATAACCACGATGTACACCAAGCTCATGCTGATGATGGCACTCGCAGAAAAGGTAAAGCCATATTTGAAGGGCTCAGGTCCGCCAACCCAAGCGGCAGAGCTGATTTGCTCAAGGTCGACCATGCCGAGTGATAGCGCCACAATATAACCTCCCGCTAAACCAATCACGATGGCCGAAGCGGCAACCGCGCCTTTACAGTAAACCGATACGCCGACCACGATGCCCAGCGATACAAGGGCTAGAAACAGTTTAGGTAGTGTGGCGAATTGTTCTGTGTTGGCAGGGGAGTCTCCGACCCAGTTCATGGCAACCGGTAAAATGGTTAAGCCGATTAAGGTAACCACTACACCACTTACCACGGTTGGGAACAGTTTCCGAACCTTGTCCATATAGAAGCTGGCACCAATCACCACGAACGAGCCGATAAGCGCTGAGCCCATGATAGCGGCGACACCGCCTTCGTTGCCGATTGAAATGGCGACGCCCAAAAAGGCAAAGCTCGAACCCATCACCACGGGTAGTCGAATGCCAACAGGGCCAAAACCGAGACATTGAGCGACGGTCACAATACCTGACGCCAGTAGCGCAGCATTGATCAGTGAGACGATCTCTGTGTTAGGTAGGCCGATAGAAGCGCCGACAATAAGGGGAACAGCGACGATGCCACCAATCGAGGCGAGCATGTGTTGCAGTGCGAGTAGGAGGGTTAGCCCATGAGGCGGTCTTTCATTTAGGGTGTACAGAAGTTTCATTTGATATTCCTCTGCCTGCGTTTCCGTTTACAGGCGATTGGCGGTCAAATAATGACTTCTACAAACTGCGTAGGGTCATAAAAAAGGTGAACTAACCGAGCGGATATTTGTGTGTTCCGCTGATTAGTACAATTAGCTTTTTCTTAAAAATGTTGTTCTAGCATGTGTCTTGATAGCTCAGCCTGCGAACAGGCCAAGCGATAGTACGTTTGGTGATTAGCCGATGAACACGAGCTTGGCGATGAAGATAGCCGCTAGGAAGTACATCGAAATTGATACGTCTTTTGTTTTACCTGTCGCCAGTTTCAGCACTGTGTAGGTAATGAAACCCAGTGCGATACCATTCGCGATAGAGAATGTCAGTGGCATCATTAACGCGGTAATGGCAGCAGGGGCACCGTTGGTGAAGTCTTTCCAATCAACGTGTTGCATGCTGCTCATCATTACGAACGCCACGTAAATCAACGCGCCAGAGGTTGCGTAAGCTGGGATCATGCCTGCAAGTGGAGATAGGAAAATCGCCGCTAAGAACAACACACCAACCACAATCGCAGATAGGCCAGTTCGTGCGCCTGCTGCAACGCCCGCTGCACTTTCTACGTAACTGGTTACTGGCGGACAACCCACACACGCACCTGCCACGCTTGAGATACTGTCGGCCTTCAGCGCTTTGCTCAGACCTTCGATCTTGCCTGTTTCAGGGTTGGTTAGGTTTGCACGCTCGGCCACGCCCATCAAAGTACCCGCGGTATCGAACATGTTTACAAAAAGGAAAGCTAAGATAACGCTGATCATTGAAACATCGAGAGCGCCCATAATGTCCATTTTTAGGAACGTAGGCGCTAAGCTTGGTGGCGCTGCGAAGAAGCCGTTGTAATGCACTAAGCCAAGCATCATACCGACCAAAGTGACACTCAAAATGCCGATTAACACCGCACCAAAGACTTTACGCTCACTGAGAACCGCGATGATAAGGAACGCGATAGCAGCCAGTAGCGCTTCTGGTTTAGTGAAGTCACCTAGTGATACCAAAGTTGCTGGGTTTTCGACGACGATACCGGCTGTTTTTAAGCCAATCAGACCTAAGAACAAGCCAACACCCGCTGTCATGGAATAACGCAGACTTACTGGGATACTTTCAATTATCCATTGGCGGACTTTGTAAAAGCTCATCCCGACGAACAAGATACCGGAGATAAACACCGCACCCAGTGCCACTTCCCAGCTGTAGCCCATTTCGCTTACTACTGTGAACGAGAAGAAGGCGTTCAAGCCCATGCCCGGCGCAAGTCCGACAGGCCAATTCGCAAATAGCCCCATTAACAAACAACCGATCGCAGCACCAATACAGGTCGCGACGAATACCGCACCTGAATCCATGCCTGAAGCGGCCATGATTTGTGGGTTAACGAAGATGATGTAAGCCATGGTTGCGAAGGTGGTGACACCACCGACTAACTCATTCTTTACGCTACTTCCGTGGGCCTTGATTTTAAAAAACTTCTCTAAAATTCCGTTGTTCGCATCTTGGTTGAGTATTTCTGTTTTACTCTCACTCATGTCAGCAAGTCCTTTTATGTTGTGATCCATTTATTGAATACAGCGAGATTTCAATATTAAGTTTTAAGGTTTTTTCCTAGCCGCTATTTCTTTAGTTATCTGTTGTTTAGTCATCAACTCTCTAACTATTAACGTTGTTAGTATTTTTATATGAGCGTGTTTAGTGAGTGCACACCTTTTGGGGTGTACACGTGAATTTGTTTATGATTTGTCGGTTGAGCCTAGTTCGAAATTCTAGGTCACGGGACTAACTGCCCCGATAGGTAGAGAAACTGTAAGGCGAGACGAGAAGAGGAACGTGGTAGTGCGCGTCTGGATCATCTAGACCAAAGCGAATAACCACATCATCTAGGAAGGGCACGCCATCCAGCTCCACGCCTTTGCTTCTGTAGTAATCGGCGACGTAAAACACCAATTGGTATTTCCCCGGTCGGAAATCATTTCCTGCCAGAATCGGCGCATCGGTTCGGCCATCGGAGTTAGTGAGTACCGTCGCCAGCTTTTCTGTTGAGTTTTCGTTGACCTTATAAAGCTCGACCTTGATCTCTGCACCTGGTAAGCCGTGAGTAGTGTCTAATACGTGTGTTGTTAGTCTTCCCATAGTCCTTTAATAGCGCTTTTGGCGCTCCTCTGTTCCGTGGTTTATCTGTGTAATTCGACCCTGCAAAGAATGCAACTGGTCACTTTGTTATCACTAACTATGTACGAACTGTATACAATTAGTAAAGTGAATTGTTGGAAAAATGTTAACTATTTAGTCGTTTTTTCTGACTTTAAAGATGTGAGTTATTGGTTTTGGGTCGAGGGTTGCATTGTTAAAGTATTGTTTTTTAATGAATTGAATAAGAAAAATTAACTTGAATAACAAAATCTTTACATTGAGATAAATAATTGTATACAATAAATGTACAGGGGTAAGGTTGCTCGGTTTTTGGAAAATCCATTCACTGATTCATTTTGATGAACCAGTGGAAGAGCGGCTAAGCCAACCACTTATGTTAGGAGTACTTGGATGAATAAGGATTATTCAAGAAATTTGATCGGTTACGGAGCTAACCCTCCAAACCCTCAATGGCCAGGTAATGCGCGCGTCGCGGTTTCTTTTGTATTGAACTATGAAGAGGGCGGTGAGCGTTGTTTGTTACATGGAGACGACGAGTCTGAAGCTTTTCTTTCAGAGATCCCGTCAGCACAGCCGATCAAAGGCGAACGTCACATGAGCATGGAATCCATCTATGAGTATGGCAGCCGTGCGGGTGTATGGCGTGTTCTTCGCTTGTTCGATGAATATGAAATCCCACTGACCGTCTTTGCGGTCGCGATGGCCATTGAGCGTCACCCAGATGTTGCCAAAGCCATGGTCGAAGCGGGCCACGAAATCTGTAGTCACGGTTATCGCTGGATAGACTATCAATACATTGATGAGTCTGAAGAGCGCGACCACATGACCAAAGCGATTGAGATCATCCAACAAGTGACGGGTCAACGCCCCCAAGGTTGGTACACGGGTCGAACTGGGCCGAATACGCGTCGCTTGGTAGCAGAAGAAGGCGGCTTTCTTTACGACTCCGATGCTTATGACGATGACCTGCCTTATTGGCACACCGAAACCGGTCATCCGCAATTGGTGATCCCTTACACACTCGATGTGAACGACATGCGTTTTTCAACAGCGCAAGGCTTTAACTCGGGTGAGCAGTTCTTCCAATATCTGAAAGACACGTTTGACACCCTTTATATGGAAGGCGAAACCGCACCGAAAATGATGTCGGTTGGGTTGCATTGTCGTCTGATTGGTCGCCCCGGTCGTATTGCTGCATTAAGACGCTTCTTAGATTACGTCAAAGAACACGACAGCGTGTGGTTATGTCGTCGAATCGATATTGCCAACCACTGGCACCAGCACCACCCTTATCAACCGAACAACGTTCATCAACAACAGAAGTAGCAGTGAAGCAAGGAGGCTTAACGTGACTGAATTTCGATCATGCCAACCAACAACCATGGACCGCGATACCTTTGTCGCTCACTTCGCTGATGTTTACGAGCACAGCCCATGGGTTGCAGAAGTGGTGTATGACCAAGGTTTGAATGCCGAAGACGACCATATCGAGAATCTTCATCTGAAAATGGCATCGACCTTGTTAAGTGCAGACCAAGGCAAACAGTTGGCTTTGATCAACGCTCACCCGGATTTAGCCGGTCGAGCGGCAGTAAACGGCGAACTCACCGAGTCGTCGACCAAAGAACAAGCGGGGGCGGGCATCGACCAGTGCAACGCCGAAGAATTTGAAAAATTCACTTCTTACAACAACAGCTACAAAAGTCGCTTCAATTTCCCTTTTATCATGGCGGTGAAGGGAGCCAATCGTTACCAAATTCTTGAGTCGTTCGAGATGCGATTAGGAAATGATAGTGAAACTGAGTTTGCTACGGCGATTCAAGAGATCAACAAGATCGCGATGTTTCGTCTCTGGGATATGTAAGTTAACGGAGTTAACAGCTATCTCAGCCCAGTCTTAGTGCGCTAAGAGCCCGCTTTTAAGCGAATAAGCCACTGAGTTCTCATTTTATTATTACTTGATTAATTGGATAGGATTACACGGACATGACCCAAACATTTGAACAATACATAAACCTTGCAGACGAAAAACTCGGCGCAGAAGCTACCTTCGCAACCGACGATTTTTTCGCAGATAAAAGCCGTCTTCTCAGCCACGCAGCGCCAGAGTGGAAAGACGACTTATACGACGATAACGGCAAGTGGATGGACGGTTGGGAAAGCAGACGTAAACGCGGTGAAGGTTACGACTACTGTGTCGTTCGCCTTGGCCTAGCTGGCACCATTGCTGGCGTTGATATTGATACCTCATTCTTCACAGGTAACTTCCCACCTTCGGCATCAATTGACGCGTGTTATTCACCACAAGGTGAGCCAACAGACGCAACAGAGTGGCAAGAAATTCTGCCTTCAATGGCATTGCGGGGTGATCATCATCATCTTGAAGCAATCGAAAGTGACCAAGTATTTACGCACCTACGTTTGAACATCTACCCAGACGGCGGTGTCGCACGTTTACGTGTTTATGGTCGACCAAGTGTAGATTGGGACGCAATTGATTCTCAGCAACAAGTCGACCTAGCAGCCGTAGAACACGGTGGCCGAGCACTCGCATGTAGCGACGAGCACTACGGCAACAAAGCCAACATCTTAGGCCCAGGCCGTGGTGAAAACATGGGTGATGGCTGGGAAACAGCGCGTCGTCGTACACCAGGTAACGACTGGGTTATCGTAGCACTAGGCCACCCAGGTAACATCGAACGTATCGTAGTGGATACAGCCCACTTCAAAGGTAACTACCCTGACAGCTGCTCAATTCAAGCGGCTTACGTGAAAGGTGGTACCGATGACCAAGTAGAAACACAAAGCCTATTCTGGCGTGAACTGTTGCCAGCACAAAAGCTGCAAGCGCACGAGATTCACGAATTCATTTCTGAGGTAAACGACCTTGGTGCGATTACCCACGTACGTGCAAACATATTCCCAGATGGTGGTATCAGCCGTTTGCGTCTGTTTGGTACGAAAGCGAAATAGGTAAGGAAATGAGTATGAGTAATGGAATACGTCGTTTATCCATCGAACCGTTAACCAAGCAGGCTTTTGCAGAGTTTGGCGATGTTATCGAGTCCGATAATAGTGATTTCTTCATGATCAACAGTGGATCAACACGTCGCTACCACAAGCTAGCGACAACGGATGTGCAAGACCAAGACGGAGAAGCCATCATCAGCATCTTCCAAGCCACACCGTTGAGCTACCCACTGACCATCAAAATGTTAGAGCGTCATCCACTTGGCTCTCAGGCATTTATTCCATTACTTGGTCAACCCTATTTAATTGTTGTTGCGCCAAAAGGCGACGATCCAACATTAGCCAATAGCCGAGCTTTCTTGAGCAACGGTCGTCAAGGAGTGAACTACCACAAAGGGGTGTGGCATCACCCAGTTCTCGCCCTCACCGATCAAGATCAGTTCTTGATCGTCGATAGAGGCGGTGAAGGACATAACTGTGACGAAGTTTATTTCGACAGCGATCGCGTGGCATTGCATTTGGACGACTTGCCAACGGACGACAATAAGGAAGAGCAACGCTTAGCTAAAGCGTTGTGATACAGGAGTTTATTATGGATCCGCATATTACAGAATGGTTGAATTTAGCAATACGCTGGGCTCACATGATTGTTGGTGTTGCGTGGATAGGCGCATCATTTTACTTTGTTTGGTTAGAGAACAACCTTAACCGAGTAAACCCAAAAACGGGCCTTTCAGGCGACTTATGGGCAATTCACGGCGGTGGTATTTATCACCTAGAGAAGTACAAACTTGCGCCACCGGAGATGCCAGAGCACCTGCACTGGTTCAAATGGGAAGCTTACTTCACGTGGATCACCGGTGTGTGTCTATTGGGTGTGGTTTACTACCTCAACGCTGAAATTTACCTGATTGCACCGGGCTCTGGCCTTGATTCTACAACCGCAATCGCGATCGGCATTGGTTCATTCGTTGCCGGTTGGTTTATCTACGACTTACTGTGTGATTCGCCATTAGGCAAAACCCCCGTGTTGCTTGGCGTTGTCCTGTTTGTGCTGCTCGTTGCTGCGACATATGGCCTAACTCAAGTGTTCAGTGGTCGTGGTGCTTACATCCACGTGGGTGCGATCATTGGTACCATCATGGTGGGTAACGTATTCCGCGTTATCATGCCTGCACAGCGCAACTTGGTGAAAGCGATAGAAGAGAAGCGCGAACCGGATCCGGCACTGCCAGCGAAAGGCTTACTGCGTTCTCGTCACAACAACTACATGACACTGCCAGTGTTGTTCATCATGATCAGTAACCACTTCCCAAGCACTTATGGCTCGGAATACAACTGGCTGATCCTTGCTGGCCTCGCGATTTTCAGTATCTTGGTGCGTCACTACTTCAACACCCGTCATGGTAGCCAGAAGTTTGCATGGACAATACCAGTAGCAGCATTGGGTATGATCACGCTTGCGTTTGTGACTTCACCTTACGCGAAAAAACAGATGACTCCGGTTGTGCAAGCACCAGTGGTTCAAGAAGTGCAAGTTAGCGCGACTGAATCGGCGACAGAAGAGCTTGCTGCAAACGACACCGCTTCAACGACTAGTTCTCAGGCCGCACCAGCAGACCACGCAATGCAAACTGCGAGCGCAGGTGTAAGCTTTGAAACCATCAACAAAGTCATTCAAGAGCGTTGTTCTGTGTGTCACTCATCAACCCCGAGCCACGCCGCTTTTGCTGCTGCGCCAGGTGGTGTGATGTTTGATACCCCAGAAGAGATTAAAGCCAACGTCCCAAGGATTGTTGCCCAAACCGTAACAACCAAGGTGATGCCGCTCGGCAACATGACTCAAATGACCGACGAAGAACGCGCACTGATCGGCACTTGGGTAGAGCAAGGCGCTACGCTTCAATGATGATGTGAATCCTTCACCTAAGAGCATGAGTCTTAGGTAAGGCTTGGGGAGAGTTTGGTTTACGGGCACGCGCCAAACTCATCCCACCCTGTTTCCCCGGTTCCTATAACCGGGGCTTTTTGTTTTTGGACAAAAGAAATGCAGATTTATCATTCAGTTGGTGACTCTATATGCATATCTGGTTTAGAGTTCGCGAGATTGGATGTTATTTAACTATTTTGGTGTAATTTAGTTTTTTGCTCAGAGCTTCAGCAACTTCAAAATTGACTATGTATCAGGGGGTAATCGGTGTTTGACGTATCAAGTTTTAAACCAACAGAAGAAGATGTGATTAGAAACTCGAAGCTAGAGACGCTCTATAATCATACTTTTGAAAAAGGTCGGTTTTTCCAAGTGATTTTTTCTGATGAAAGAGAGTTTCACATTCAGTTAGCTCCTCGGACAATGATGAAAGTTGTGTATCTCAAAGATAAAGATGATATCGAGGGAATAAAGCTGTGTAAGTTAGTGAGTGGGCAAGAAAAGCAAGTTATTGAGTTTTCGAAATTCAATATGCAGCAGCTAAAAACTTTTCTCAATTTCATTCAAGAACTCGACCTTCAAGGAGTAGCAGAGCGTCGTATTCGGCTTTCTGAAGATTCCATGGATATCCTTGATGCTGAAACAAAGCAGAAAATCACCACATTGCTCTCTGGATCGGATGGAGGGGAGGTTGTCAGGGATTTATTATCTCAAGGTATGATAACCACTCAAGACTTGGTTAATACTGGTTATCGTAAAGCACAGCTTGATATATTCAAAAAGCTTCTCTACTCCAACTATTTACCACAATATAAACATGATATTGGAAGACCAGAAACAAAAGATGAAACCGCATGGCAGCACTTTTTTTCCATTAATCAATGGATCTTTGGATATGGTTTGGATTATCGATTTCAAGGAGTACTGCAGAAAGAGTTCCATGCATCTGATACTAATGCTGGAGGAAGTGAAGGCGTCATTGCAGATTTTCTAATGGGTGATCATAGGTTCACTACTTTTGTTGAGTTAAAGTTACCTACGACCCCGCTTTTTGGAACAACAAAAAACAGAGCACAAAGTTGGAAACTTTCCAAAGATTTGATGGAGGCTTATTCTCAAATTTTGGAGCAAAAAGCGAGTGGTATATTGAAAATTGAAACTACTCGTGAACTCTATGCCGATGATTATAGTGAAATCAATCAAAGTGCGTATGACTCTAAAGCTGTTCTAATTGTTGGTAGTTGGGATCAAATAGACGACGTGTCTGAGCCTGCTGGAATCAAAAAAATGAAACGTAAAACGCTCGAGCTTTTTAGAAGAGATTCTCGAAACATTGAAATCATAACGTACGATGAATTGCTAGAAAGGGCATCATTTATTGCTCTTAATGAGACTAACACGCTTAGGTAATAAGCTGCTTAAATCGTGGTTTTGTGGAGCAAAGGTGACAGGAGTTTAAAATATAGGTAGTTATGACCGTATTGAATCAAGAGATAGGAAAGGATAAATATGGATATTGCAGTATTAACATTTGATGGATTCAACGAGTTAGATTCTTTCATTGCAGCGGGTATTTTGAACCGAATGAAACAGTTTGGCTGGAATGTGCAGATTACTAGTCCTACAGAATCAGTGACTTCAATGAATGGAGTCACAATTAAATCTCAACAGCCTTTAGAGTTCGCGAATACTGCTGATGCGGTGTTGTTTGGTAGTGGCATGTTGACCCGCGATATCGCCCAAGACGCTAAATTACTCTCAAGGTTAAGCCTTAACCCACAAACACAATTGATTGCAGGTCAATGCTCAGGGACTTTATTGATGTCGGTATTGGGGTTACTGAATCAAGTTCCAGCCTGTACTGATTTAACAACGAAGCCATGGGTCATTGAATCCGGTGTGACCGTGTTGGATCAACCGTTTTATGCGGAAGGAAACATTGCTACAGCAGGCGGCTGCTTGTCATCCAAATATCTAGCAGCATGGGTTATCAGCAAACTCGCAGACCAAGCACATACCGAAGCTGCAATTCACTATGTTGCGCCTGTCGGCGAGAAAGAAAACTCAGTAAAGCACTGCATGTCAGTAGTGAGCGCTTACCTTTAAGAGCTATTCTTTACGTGTGTAGTTCTGTATAAGGCACTTGATATGAATCTCTACCCGTGGCACTTTCTGTTCCAAATTAATATTTGTTAGGACAGAAAATGGAAGAGGTGATAGTCGCGTATTTTAGGGCATTAAGCGCATTCTTCAGATATATGTTTCAGTCGCTCGTGATCGAATTTATTGGTTACGGAGCTGGCTGGGTCGTCTGCAAAGTATTCACGTTAGGACGCTTCCCCTCATTGACTCCAACTGAAAAAGAGCGAACCAGAATCTCTTATATCGGTGCGATCAGCATCGCACTATTTCTGTTAGCCATCGGTGTGTTCAATAGTTTTTAGGTAAGCGCGTCATAAACCCCGCATTCTAATCACCTAGAGCGAATAATAAGATCAGGTCTCCAACCATGAGGAGATTTGAAATGAGAAAACGTCGCACC
>NZ_JADDYK010000099.1:0-213 GCF_015163615.1 Vibrio sp. OPT18 | reverse complement strand
AGGGTGTGTAAGTGCTGCGAGGCATTGAGCTAACCTGTACTAATTGCCCGTGAGGCTTAACCATACAACACCCAAGGGGTTTTGTGGACTCAAAGAAAGACCAGACCTTGAATGCGTTTGAAGAGACTTTTAAATCAGTTTTCCGAATTTTAAAATTTGCTTGGCGACCATAGCATTGTGGACCCACCTGATTCCATGCCGAACTCAGAAGTG
>NZ_JADDYK010000098.1:0-237 GCF_015163615.1 Vibrio sp. OPT18 | reverse complement strand
TAGGCCTGCCGCCAGCGTTCAATCTGAGCCATGATCAAACTCTTCAATTTAAGATTTTGTGACTCAACGAATACTGACTTCAAAACTAATATTTACCGAAGTAAACATGTAATTCTAAAGCTATTACCATTCCAACAGAATGATAATGAATTGACTGTGCCGAATAACTACAAGTAGTTAAACGTATTGGTCACTCAGTTCATTGAAATCAATTTTGATTCCGAAGAATCTGTTTTA
>NZ_JADDYK010000097.1:0-237 GCF_015163615.1 Vibrio sp. OPT18 | reverse complement strand
TGGACCCACCTGATTCCATGCCGAACTCAGAAGTGAAACACAATAGCGCCGATGGTAGTGTGGGGCTTCCCCATGTGAGAGTAGGACATCGCCAGGCTCCAAATTTATTTTCACTTTTTTGAAAAGTGAAGACAAAAAGTTTGAACACTTGTCAGCGACGACAAGTATTCCACTGCGGAGTGGTAGTTCAGTTGGTTAGAATACCGGCCTGTCACGCCGGGGGTCGCGGGTTCGAGT
>NZ_JADDYK010000012.1:0-2389 GCF_015163615.1 Vibrio sp. OPT18 | reverse complement strand
GATTTTGAATCATTTAAAGAGAACATTCAGTCGCTATTAAGCCCAATGGACTACTCCGCGTATGCAGAATCTCTAGGCAATACCAACAATGATATATATGGGACACTGCCAACTTATGTGACCGCTGCGCTACCTGTAGGAGTGATGCAAGCGATTAACGATAACACTGGCTATCCGTTGTTTACCCCTCGCGATGATATCGGGTACCTACTATCTATCACGACCATGAAAAACGCTATCAGCTTTGACCAGCACTTAACCATTATTGAGAGGACCGACGATAAGGTGAATGTGAATCTAGCTTATCGTCGCAGCGGTCGAAACTTTGCTGACGCATCAAGTGTTGGCTGGTCTTTCATTATTGCTCTACAGCCAAATCAGGACTTACTCGTCAATAACATTCAATTCATGGGTGACATCGTACGCCTGAACGGGAACCGATACTAATATGTCATTACTAACAGAAGGTTTTGATTCAATCATCGGTACCGATTTTGAATTACAGCTACCATCCGAACTTAAAGTGATTAATCCCGAAGGCGCTTCTATTGTCGATGGGAAACAAGAAGGTAAAGCCATTCGCCTTACGGGCGGGGCTTACTTGCAGTTTAACGCAATAACCGTGTCAACTGGTTATATTGTCTACTCTGGCTGTTCTTTCAAATTTAAAGATGTCATTCCAGCGCAAGAATTGGCGCAAATATCTTTATACTCTAGCCATAGAATGCCGTACAAACACACAGATAGTGTCAGTGTGTACGATGTATTGGTATTCATTAAAGATGGTCAATTAATTTATCGCCGAGGTTCTGATAACCGACCGTTAATCACGATAAGACCAAACCAGTACTATTACTTGGAGTTTAGGCATCAATACAACAGTAGTTATTCTAGTGGTCGAGAGCCGTATGTGGAGATTTGGCTTAACGGAATATTATTGCACAGGATTAATCAATACGATGCTAGGTACCAAGATTATCTTGCCATGCATTTTGGCAGCAATACCACATTAGGTCTTGATATTGATGACTTGTACATTCTTCATAATGCGGGCAATTACTATTCCGGACATACATACTCAGATAACCTCATGCCAATCCTTGCGTCAGGAAAAGTGAAAACAATCAGCGTCGTTAATACGCAAAGCAATACGTTTGGTGTTACTGGCGCAGCTAGTGCGCATGAGGCGTTATCAGACAACAACGATGCCACATTTATATCGTCAAATGAAGCAGCAGAAGCCTCGCTTAACATTGATACCAACGTTGGTCGATTCTTTTCGGCAAACCTAAAAGTACGCGCAAGCTCTGATTCGGACGGCGTCATCACGACATTAATGTCAGATTCAACAGGTGCAGAAATCCCCGGCTCAAAGCAAACTGTCGCTTTGGGAGCAGAGAACAAAACACTCATTTTCCCTCTCTTGGTTAGCGCTTCAGGCGGTGAAGCGTTAGCGGAAAAAATCAAAGCTGGTTCAACTCTCAAGGTGACGACGTAATGAATAAAGTAACTGACGTTAGCATCGAAACTATTCAAAGACCCTGTGGTGGTCGGATTGCCACCGCCCTAATTGAAACGCTCGGACGCACAAGTGGCGCTGAAGTGACTGAAACAAGCATCGAGTACGCAACTCGCATCCTTGAGCCGTCAGTAAACAGCGCTTGTTATTACTTTGGGGTGAAAAGCTTTTCTGTCAGGGACTTATTTGACCAAGAAGGCTGCGATAGTTTTATGACATTAATCAATAGAGAACAATGATATGACTGAACTGTTTTACACAATTACCACTAATCGTGGAAAAGAAAAAATCCAAGAGTACTATCGGGAAAGTAAAACCCTTCCGCTGACACATATGGGTTTTGGTGGCATTAATGGCGATGAGGTAAATTACCAGCGTCCTAACGTAGATATGGTGCAAGTACCTAACGAATGGACACGTATCAATTTAGAGCGATTCCCAGAAGAGGGTTTTATTGGTGGCGGTGCTACTATCGAAAACCGCATAGAAGAATACAAAGGAAAATGGATTTGTAACGTCGGTATCTATGACGAAGATGGCGAACTGATACTAATCGCTGCTTATAGGCCTCTTCTAGTTGATCCAGAGGAGGCGATTGTCTCGTCATACCCAATCAATATACAAACCGTGCTATCGAATACAGAGCATGTTGTCGTTCAAACCGACACCAGTATCACACACCCAACGCATGACGAAATGAATCAAGCGCTTGAAGAGCTTGGTAGTAAATTGAGTAAATATGCAACTACCGATGCGGCTGGATTGACTGAGCTTGCTACACAGTCAGAGGTGGACAATCGCTCTGGCAGTGATCGCGTGGTCACCACTCAGACGCTTGATAAGCCTGGTCTAATCAACTTCCTTCAAAAG
>NZ_JADDYK010000096.1:0-371 GCF_015163615.1 Vibrio sp. OPT18 | reverse complement strand
GGTGTTCATATCGAAGAGGAGATTCCAGATATCTCGTCCCTCGATTCTGGAATGACGATTCAATGAGTTGATATGGATGCGAGTAAACGGGTAACGAAGAGCTCGTCCTCTGTTGCCTAAGTTTGCTATTAAGGGGGCGCTTACTCAAACCTAAAGACTCTTTTCGCATCCTGAATCTCGTTACCCGTACCTTTTTATATGCATATCACTTACTTCAATCTCAACACGCTCTTCGTATCTCGTATCTCGTATCTCGTTTACTCGCATCTAAGCAAACCACCGTCATTCCCTACAGTGAGGAACGAACGTGATAGGGAATCTCTAGCGTTTATCGTCGGTGTTCATATCGAAGAGGAGATTCCAGATATCTC
>NZ_JADDYK010000095.1:77599-90940 GCF_015163615.1 Vibrio sp. OPT18 | reverse complement strand
TAGGCCTGCCGCCAGCGTTCAATCTGAGCCATGATCAAACTCTTCAATTTAAGATTTTGTGACTCAACGAATACTGACTTCAAAACTACTATGTAATTCTAAAGCTATTACCATTCCAACAGAATGGTAATGAATTGACTGTGCCGAATAACTACAAGAGTTAAACGTATTGGTCACTCAGTTCATTGAAATCAATTTTGTTACCGAAGTAACTGCTATTACGCTCTTTCGAAAAAAGAACAAATAACGTTTTGATATTCATCAACGAGTGCCCACACAGATTGATAGGTTTAAATTGTTAAAGAGCTTCTCTTCGTTGTGACTTACATCACTTCGGAAGAGGCGGCCATTCTAGCGATTTAATTCTCAGTGTCAAACACTTTTGAAAATTAATTTCTACTTTCTAAAAGTAGAAGCGAATTATCGCTTAAAGCTAGTTGCCTAACTAACATTCTGCGCTGAAGCCTTGTGGCATCTGCCGTGTCAGTGAGGCGGCATTATAGAGATGTTCATCACATTGGCAAGTGTTTATTAAAGAAAAATGCAAAAATAACGGTTACATGACGAATAAACACTCAAAGCTTTATTTATGCAACTTTAACTACAAAGTAACTACACAATAACCACAGACTTATCCACAATCGCTCTAATTTTATCCCCTAGAAACTAAAAAAGCTGCCTAATGGCAGCTTTTTAAATAGCAATGAGTCTAAATCCCAGAACCATATTGCTCTCCATCATCTTCATGGAGACCACATTCGCGTTTCAGCCCATTAAAACGAGTTTCCTCTTCAGTCATACCCGGCTCCCACTTCTTAGTTGTATGTGTATCTCCAACAGAAAGGTAACCCTGCTCTCGAAGCGGGTGATAACCGAGACCATGCTCTTCTAGGTAATAGTGAACATCTTTATTCGTCCAATCGATTACCGGCAAAAATTTAAACACACCATTTTGGATAGATAAGATTGGCAAGTTTGCACGCGATTGAGATTGCTCTCTTCTTAAACCGGAAAACCATGTCCCAACCTCGAGCTCATCTAGCGCTCTTCTCATCGGTTCAACTTTATTAAGCTTGTTGTACTTCTCTATCCCTTCTATACCTTGATCCCAAAGTTTTCCATATTGCGCTTCTTGCCAATTAGGGCTCTGTTGGGCGCGAAAGACTTGAAGGTTTAGAGTCAACTTCTTACTTAACTCATCGATAAAGCGATAGGTCTCCGGAAATAGATACCCCGTGTCCGTCAGAATAACCTGAATATCTGGTTTTGCTTGAGTCACTAAGTGCAGCATTAACGCGGCTTGAATGCCGAAACTTGAAGACACAACATGTGATCCTTCCAAGTTTTCTAATGCCCATTTAACTCTTTCTAATGCTGTTAGCTGTTCTAACTCAGCATTAATTTGCCCAAGACGAAGTATTTGCTCCGTCTTAGTCAATGCGAGTAGCTCTGCTAACTTCAATTTTGAAGCGACAGAATTATGCATGCAGATCCCTCTTGGAAATGATCACCTCTTCAATGATGCCAGCTCGGATTGTAAAATCACCGAATCCTTCATTGCCGTTGCGTTCTGTAGCCCAACGTCCCACCAGCGCATCAATCTCTTCTAAGATCTGAGCTGATGTGATGTTCTCTTTATACATCTTAGGGATACGAGTTCCAGCCTTGTTGCCACCTAGGTGCATGTTGTAACGCCCCGGAGCCTTACCCACTAAACCAAGTTCAGCCAACATTGCACGACCACAACCGTTTGGACAACCTGTGATTCGAAGGATGATGTTATCTTCTTCTGGTAATCCATGTTTTTTCAGAATGTCTTCAACATCCGTTACAAACTCAGGAAGAAAGCGCTCAGCTTCTGCCATTGCTAAAGGACATGTTGGGAAAGCCACACACGCCATTGAGTTTTTACGTTGCTCTGAAACAGCATCATCCATCAAGCCATATTGACGCGCCAGTTTTTCAATCTTGGCCTTTTGACTCGTCGACACACCCGCAACAATCAGGTTTTGGTTCGCTGTCATGCGGAAGTCACCTTTGTGAATCTTCGCTATTTCAGCAACACCTGTTTTCAGAGCTTTACCCGGAAAATCAAGTAAACGACCATTCTCGATGAATAACGCTAAGTGGTGCTTACCATCAATGCCTTCCGCCCAACCAATGCGATCACCACGGCCAGTAAACTCATAAGGTCGGCTTTCAGAAAATTCTACGCCTGAACGCTTTCCTACTTCTGCTTTGAATACATCAATACCAACACGGTCTAGTGTGTATTTGGTTTTTGCATTCTTACGGTTTGAACGATTACCCCAGTCGCGCTGAGTCGTTACCACCGCAGCTGCTACATCTAACGTTTTATCTAATGGCACAAAACCAAAGTCGTCAGCTTTACGTGCATAAGTAGAGGTATCACCATGTGTCATAGCAAGGCCGCCACCGACTAACACGTTAAAGCCCACCAGCTTTCCGTCTTCAGCAATTGCAACAAAGTTAAGATCGTTAGCATGAACATCTACGTCATTCTGTGGAGGAATGACAACTGTCGTCTTGAACTTACGCGGTAGGTAGTTGCTACCGAGGATAGGTTCTTCATCCGTTGTTTCTAGTTTTTCACCATCTAACCAGATTTCTGCATAAGCACGAGTCTTCGGTAATAGATGTTCACTGATCTTTTTCGCCCACTCGTAAGCTTCTTGATGAAGTTCAGATTCAACTGGGTTTGTCGTACACAGAACATTTCGGTTTACATCACCCGCTGTCGCAATTGAATCAATGCCAATGCTATTTAGCGTTTGGTGCATCAACTTAATGTTCGGCTTCAAGACACCGTGGAACTGAAACGTTTGACGAGTTGTTAGACGAATTGAACCGTAAGAGGTACTTTCGTCTGCGAACTTATCAATCGCCAACCACTGCTTAGGGGTAATGATGCCACCAGGCATACGAGCACGAAGCATTACGTTATGTAACGGTTCGAGCTTTTGCTTGGTACGTTCGTTACGAATATCACGGTCGTCTTGTTGATACATACCGTGGAAACGAATCAACTGAAAGTTATCAGCAGTAAAGCCACCTGTTATGCGGTCTTGGAGATCTTGTTCAATCGTACCGCGTAGGTTATTACTTTCACGCTTAAGACGCTCATTGTCAGCCAAAGGTCCAAGTACTTGACCTAGCACTTCTTGCTCTATTACTTGCTTGCTCATTAGTACACATCCCTTTGGTAACGTTTCGCTTTACGTAAATCATTAATATATTGTTCAGCTTGTTCGCGGCTCTGGTTGCCATGTTTTTCCGCTATCGTAACTAATGCTTCATGGACATCTTTCGCCATTCGAGTCGCATCGCCACAGACATAGAGGTACGCGCCCTCTTGCAGCCATTGCCACACCTGCTCTGCTTGTTCGATTAAACGATCCTGAACATAAACCTTTTCTTTTTGGTCACGGCTAAAGGCAACATCTAGCTTAGTTAGCGCGCCAGACTTGAGGTACTTTTGCCATTCAACTTGGTATAAGAAATCTTGAGTAAAGGTACGGTCACCAAAGAACAACCAGCTTTTGCCTTGAGCATCATTGTTTTCACGCTCTTGAACAAAACTGCGGAAAGGTGCGATACCTGTACCCGGGCCAACCATGATGATTGGTGTACTGTCGTCTTGTGGTAGCTTGAAGTTATTGTTGTTCTCTACAAACACCTTCACTTCGCCACCTTCTTCAAGGCGCTGAGCCAAGAAGCTTGATGCTCCACCTAAGCGAGACTCTTCACCTTTTTGGTATTCAACCAGACCAACCGTTAAGTGAACTTCTTCATCTACTTCGGCTTGGCTTGATGCAATAGAATAGAGGCGTGGAGTCAGCTTACGTAACAGGCCAATTAACTCATCAGCCGATAGCTTGGTTTTCTTTTCTGCGAGTACATCGACGATTTGTGTATTACCCGCATATTCACGAAGCTTGTCTTTATCTTCCACCAGCTTGATTAACTTCTTGCTGCCCGATAACTCAGCAAACTTAGTCACAAGTTGAGGGTTTGAAGTGGTAATCTCAAATTTACTCACTAGCGCACTATGGATAGATAGATTCTCACCATCGACATCGACACTTTCGATACCCGATAACCCAACCTTAGAAAGAATCTGATTTGCGAGTTCTGAACTGTTTTCATACCATACGCCTAGCGCATCGCCGGGTTGGTAGGTAATGCCAGAGTCATCAAGATCAATCTCGATATGACGAACATCTTTACCCGAGTCACGACCCGTGATCTTTTGACTGGTTAATAGTGTCGCTGTATATGGATTTTGTTTGGTGTATTGCGAATGACCGGCAGCTGCTTGACCTACTGGTAACTGAACGATGTCGGCCTCGGCACCTGTTGATAGCGTTTCTTGAACTTGTGATAACGCTTTAGCGCGCCATTCCGTTGCTGACTCTTCGTAATCAACATCACAATCAAGGCGATCGACAAACGATTTCGCACCAAGCTTAGCGAGGAAGTTATCGAAATCTTTAGCGGTTTGGCAGAAGAACTCATAGCTAGAGTCACCTAAACCAATCACGCCGTATTGTAGGTTTGATAATTTTGGCGCTTTCTTCGATTGAAGGAATTCATGCAACTCAATCGCGTTATCAGGGGCTTCGCCCTCACCATTGGTTGAAGCGACGAAAATGACGTGTGTCTCTTTGGCTAGGTTCTTACCTTTATAATCACTCGCATCGAAAAGCTCGACCGCGATTCCTAAGGCCTTGGCTTCTGCCTCGAGCGATTCAGCGACGCCTTTAGCATTGCCAGTTTGAGAAGCGAAGATAATGCTGAGCTTGCCCGCTGGCTTAGCCGCTACTGCAGCGGCCGCTTGGGCGATTGGCGCAGCAGCACCGACAGGCTGAGCTTGGCTCACTCCCCAAAGGTAACCACTGACCCATGCCAGTTGTTGTGAAGACAGTTCAGAAACAGTTTGCTGAAGATGACCTAATTGTTGGTCATTAAGTGGTGCTGCTAGCCCAGGTAACTCATTAGCCCCAGACTGTGCATTATTGTTTTGTGAAGACTCTTTCTTATTTAAAGACATGGTCACGACATCCCTAATCATTGCGTGACGATAGATTAACCACTCCTTTTAATAACAAGAAAGAATAGAAAAGTATGTTTTATAACTTTTTGGAAGTAAAAACCGATTGAAACATAAATTGTTCTACTGGTTTTCAATGCGAACTTGCTGAAAGCCAACCGCCATTGCCGACTTAGATGCTAGGTCTAAATCCGCGTAATGACATTCTTCACCATGAACATCAGTAAGCAGAACGAAGCCACCACCCATATGACGAAACTCCACAACCCAAGACCCTTCTTGAATTGAGGGCTCTATGATGGCTTCAACTAACAGGTTTTCTCTATATAAATTTCTCAACTCATTGAGTGTCATATTCCATCCCTTGCTTTGACCTCACTACATAGACCTTATAAGAATAGACGCAAATTGGCTCTCTGTATTAAGGATGGTCGAAAGTGATGAATGTGCTAACTAATTCCAGAAAGATATAATCAATAGATATAAAAAAACGCCACTTAATAAAGTGGCGTTCTTAAAATTCGTTCTAAATTTGCTTTATATAGACTAGAAGCGCACTTCAGCACCAGCAAACCAACCATCGACCATGACAAAGCTCTTGCCTAGTTCTGAGCTAAAGAACTCATCCGAATCTAGGTCGATAACACGGTAACCACCACGCAGAGCAATTTCAGATTCTGATACAGGGATTCGGTACTGAACACCTGCCATCAAGTCAGTGCTCTTAATACCACTGCTATCACCGAACTCCATCGTACCAATGATATCGAAGTTGGTGTCCGGCACATTGATCTCTGCGTTACCGTAGAAGCTCCACGTGAACTCATCAAACGTCGATGTTTTCGCACCCGTCGCTTTTGGTTCAATGTAATTAGAGTTTGAGTATTGAGTAAACGTCACACCAGCATCGAAGTTCATCAACTTGTGCTCTAACAGTGTGTAGTAAAACGTGTAGTCGTACTTATCAAAAGCCAACGAGTCCGCATCAATAGAGGTATAACGGAAGCTAGCATTTGGGAGCATTGGGGCATTATGCTCAAATGCGAAATACAACGAAGGTGAGTTAGAGTCGTCATCTTGTCTAACTTCGTTTAGCTTTGTACTTCCCCACCACATATCGGCACCGACTTTAGCCGTGTAAGAAAACTCTTCGGCAGCAGACACTGCTGAACTTAAAGATAGCATTCCCACTAAAGCAATTAATGGCATTTTATTCATTTGAGATAGCTCCAATTCCATATCGTAGTGCTAATTGTATGCACATTCATAGATTATTGGGGAAAATTCTACCACACATCTTAAATTCTCAAACGATAAACCGCTGACGAGTAAAGATTTGACGGCACGATGACCTTAATAACGTCTCTGGTTAGAACTGTGTACAAAGTTTTTGAAAAACCACACACCGATTGCAATCACGATCAACCAAGGCAGTAACTTAAACACGACGCCCATCATACCTAAGACCAACATGACTAATAACGCGACTCCGGTTGCAGCCAATACCGTCATAAACGTGATACCAGTGACAAGTAGAGTTGCGACGAAAATAAGAACAAAGATTAATTCAAACATAATGGTCTCCCTAATGAGTTAATGACCTATCTTTCCTACTTTCTAACATTGCAGCTTCCATACCAAGTATGCCAATCCAACAAAACCCTTATTTATCAGATAAATAAAAAGCCACACATCTTCATGCATGGCTTTTCGGAAACTTGTGGTGGTAAATTTAGCCTCTAATGGCGAATTTAGCCTTAAGCTTTTAACTTAGAGGGAGATTAAACATTTAACTCTTTAGGGATCTTAGCCAATGCCGTTTGCATCACTTCGATACCTGCACCTTTCTTATGTGCATTTTCACTGATGTAGCGACGCCATTGTCTTGCACCAGGCATGCTTTGGAACAAACCAAGCATATGACGAGAGATATGTCCTAAGCTTGCGCCATTTGAAAGTTCACGTTCGATATACGGGTACATCTCTTCAACCACTTGTGAGCGCTTCTTGATTGGCGTGTCTAAACCAAAGATCTGCTGATCGACTTCAGCCAAGATAAACGGGCTATGGTAAGCCTCACGGCCGATCATCACACCATCAAGGTGTTGCAAGTGCTCTTTAGTTTGCTCAAGAGTAGTAATGCCACCATTCACGGCAATCACCAGATCAGAGAAGTCTCTCTTGATTTGATATGCACGATCATAATCTAGCGGTGGGATCTCACGGTTCTCTTTCGGGCTAAGACCACTCAACCACGCTTTACGCGCGTGAATAGTAAATTGCTCACAGCCGCCTTTTTCAGAAACCGTCGAAACAAACTTAGTTAAAAACTCATAAGAGTCTTGGTCATCGATACCGATACGCGTTTTCACGGTAATTGGGATATCAGTGACTTCTTTCATCGCCGACACACAATCTGCCACCAGCTCTGGCTCAGCCATTAGGCAAGCACCAAAGCGACCATTCTGAACTCGGTCTGAAGGACAACCTACGTTAAGGTTCACTTCATCGTAACCGCGCTCACCCGCAAGTTTCGCACAAGCCGCAAGATCAACCGGGTTTGAACCTCCGAGTTGAAGTGCAAGAGGATGTTCTTGCTCATTATATTCTAGGAAGTCGCCCTTACCATGTAAGATCGCGCCCGTTGTTACCATTTCCGTGTACAGAAGAGTCTGCTGAGAAAGCAAACGGTGAAAGTAACGACAGTGGCGGTCAGTCCAATCGAGCATTGGAGCGACAGACAACCTACATGAATGTGTCATGGCAAAGTACCCTAGTAGCGAGTCAAAAAAATATGCTGGAATACCCAGCAAAAGCAAGGTCGGCTATTGTAAATGCTATGCCCTATTTGTGCTATATGAACTTTGCCTCACACTTTTTTATAAACCTATTCACCAGATCTCTAATTCAACCTCATTAATCAGTTATGCCTTGAGTCACACTGTCATTTTGAGTTACCTTGTCTTATTCAAAGTCGTGGGTCACAATACGCTCTGTACCTGACTTTAATAGAAATCATTGGCTCCCAAAACGTAGTAACCTAGAAATAAGGTTTGATTAGGGATGTCCGATTGAATGGTGAAAAATTTGGACCACACATTAATAGAGCAAGTTGAAGGGATATGCGCATCGCGAGGCGTTAGATTAACACCTCAAAGAAAGCGAGTGTTTGAGCTCATCCTCTCTAATAAAAAAGCCTCCAGTGCTTATGAATTATTAGAGCAGTTGAAAGTCAGTGAACCACAGGCCAAGCCTCCTACAGTTTATCGCGCTTTGGATTTCTTGTTGGAACAAGGTTTCATTCACCGAGTTGAGTCAACCAATAGCTTCATATGCTGCTGTTCTTGCAATGCCAACAAACATTTCTCCCAACTACTGATCTGCGATAAATGTGGCACTGTGATAGAACTGCAAGACGATGCGCTTGTCACCCTACTCGCCAGTAACGCTGAGAAGCATGGCTTTCAATTGACGAATCATGTCATTGAATCGCATGGCATTTGCCAATCTTGCTCCTCCGAGATGAAAGAATAAGATTATAGAAGAACATTATGCGCGCTGAATTTGTAAACCCGTTTTTAGCTTCTTTGATGAACGTATTAAAAACGATGGCTTCTCTAGAATTGAAGCCACAAAAACCGAGAGTTAAGAAAGATGAAATCGCTCGTGGTGATGTATCCGGCCTAATTGGTATGGTTGGTACACAATCTCGTGGCTCTATGTCGATCACCTTTGATGAAGGTCTCGCTCTCGAAATCATGGAAAACATGCTCGGTGAACGACCAAACGGCCTCAACGAAGAAGTGACCGATATGGTGGGTGAAATCACTAACATGGTGACTGGCGGTGCAAAACGTATTCTTGCAGAAAGCGGTTTTGACTTCGATATGGCAACGCCAATCGTGGTTTCCGGTAAAGGTCATACGATTCGTCACAAGTGTGATGGGGCAATCATCATCATGCCTTTCTCATCTCAATGGGGTAATGCTTTCATCGAGATCTGTTTCGAATAACAACTGTTTATTTCTAGCAGTTCTGAGTATCAAATCAAAGAAGGTTGGCATAATGCCAGCCTTTTTTATTACCTGCGATTTAACCATTGCTTGCTCTACAGATACAAAAACGCCAACCCGAAGGTTGGCGTTTTTTTGTGCTATCAACTCAATTAAGCTTTAAGCGCTTTAAATGCGTTGATTAGACCGTTCGTTGAGCTGTCGTGAGACGTTACTTGAGCATCATCAGCAAGCTCTGGAAGAATTTGGTTTGCTAGTTGCTTACCAAGTTCTACACCCCATTGGTCGAAGCTGAAGATGTTCCAGATAACACCTTGAACGAAGATCTTGTGCTCGTACATCGCGATTAGGTTACCTAAAGAGCGAGGGTTGATTTGCTTAACAAGAATTGAGTTCGTAGGGCGGTTACCTTCAAATACTTTGAAAGGTACTAGCTCAGCCACTTCTTCAGCTGTTTTGCCCGCCGCTAGGAATTCAGCTTCTACTGTCTCTTTTGTCTTACCGAAAGCTAGCGCTTCAGTTTGAGCAAAGAAGTTAGACATTAGCTTCTGGTGGTGATCAGATGCTGGGTTGTGGCTGATAGCAGGCGCGATGAAGTCTGATGGGATCAGCTTAGTGCCTTGGTGAATCAGTTGGTAGAAAGCGTGTTGGCCGTTTGTACCAGGTTCACCCCAGATGATAGGACCTGTTTGGTACTCTACTGGGTTGCCTTCACGGTCAACAAACTTACCGTTCGATTCCATGTTGCCTTGCTGGAAGTAGGCAGCAAAACGGTGCATGTATTGATCGTAAGGTAGAATTGCTTCTGACTCAGCGCCGTGGAAGTTGTTGTACCAAATACCGATAAGCGCAAGGATTACTGGAATGTTGCTTTCAAACTCAGTTGAAGCAAAGTGGTTATCCATCTCGTGAGCACCTTCTAGTAGCTCAACGAAGTTATCGAAGCCAACAGATAGTGAGATAGAAAGACCGATTGCAGACCATAATGAGTAACGACCACCAACCCAGTCCCAGAATTCGAACATGTTGTCAGTATCAATACCAAACTCAGCTACTGCTGTTGCGTTTGTTGATAGTGCTGCGAAGTGTTTAGCTACGTGTGCGTTATCACCCGCTTCAGCCAAGAACCAATCACGTGCAGAGTGCGCGTTAGTCATTGTTTCTTGAGTAGTGAATGTTTTAGATGCAACTAGGAATAGCGTTGTTTCTGGGTTTAGAGGCTTAAGTGTCTCAACGATGTGAGTGCCATCTACGTTAGAAACGAAGTGCATGTTTAGACGAGTTTTGTATGGCGTTAGAGCTTCAGTCACCATGTATGGACCAAGGTCCGAACCGCCGATACCGATGTTAACTACATCAGTGATCTCTTTACCTGTGTAACCTTTCCACTCACCAGAAACGATGCGGTGGGTGAACAATTCCATTTTTGCTAGTACTGCATTCACTGCTGGCATGACGTCTTTGCCATCAACCATTACTGGGTTGTCGCTACGGTTACGTAGAGCAGTGTGAAGTACTGAACGACCTTCAGTCTTGTTGATTGCATCACCACCGAACATTGCTTCGATTGCAGACTTAACTTCAGTCTCGTTCGCAAGAGCAAATAGGTGCTGCATAGTTTCAGCATCGATAAGGTTCTTAGAGTAATCCACTAAGATGTCAGAACCGAAACGAGTAGAAAAGCTCTCGAAACGCTTTGCATCTTGAGCAAACAGTTCTTTCATATCCATATCTTGAGCAGACTCAAAATGTGCAGTTAGAGCTTTCCACGCTTGTGTATGCGTTGGGTTGATATTTTTCAACATGGTATCTATCCCGATGTTACTGTAGGTTTTATTCTAAACGTCACCTGAGTGATGAATAGAACCCCCGATTAGGCGAAAGTTTATATTTTTCTGTGATGACCAAACCGCGTCACCACTGAAAGATTCTTTGTAATTTTTTTTCACGACGTATTATGCCGCATATGAAGAGCTGTACCTTGAGATAAATCAGGATTAGATTTCCTGATACAAGAATCGGCACTGACTCTAGCTCTAACATAATTAAATGTGAGCGATACCTGATAAATTCAAGTTCAAAAGATAGCGTTAAACCACTTTTTTTCCAAATACATTATAAAGGATGGCGTATGTGGATTCAGAAGACTATACACCTAAATGCACGAAAGCGTGGATTTCATCTCATTACTGATGAAATTGAACAACAGATACACGATATCAATTCTTTATCTGTTGGTTTATTACATCTTTTTATCCAACATACCTCAGCCAGCCTCACGCTAAACGAGAACGCTGATCCTACCGTCCGTACTGATATGGAGTCGCACTTCAATAAGTTTGTTCCCGAACGAGCGCCCTACTACAGACACACCTATGAAGGCGATGATGACATGCCCGCCCACATTAAAGCATCGACACTTGGCACCAGTGTGACAATACCGATTAGCAACGGCCGTTTAGCTTTAGGAATATGGCAGGGCATTTACTTAGGTGAGCATCGAGATTGTGGTGGCAGCCGTACTGTGATTGCGACTATTCAAGGTGAGTAATCATAACAACCCAAGAGTAATAAGCTCTTAATAAACAGAACGATAAGTAACAAAAAAGGGTGACACGATTATGTATCACCCTTTAATAATAAGAAAAATTTAACGGCTAAAGCTTTGCTTAGTTTAGATAGGCTTAGAAAGGCTGGTTTATCATGACCCTAAAGGTCCCTTCGTCACCACCTCGCGCCAACTCAGCACGAACAACAATGCCTTCCACTTGGAAACGCACTGCGCCACCTAAGCTCCATTTCATGTCCGAGTGCAGTGTTTTGATGTCGTATTCATCTGCAACGCGCCCTAATTCAGCAAACGCTACCCATTGCCACCAAGGCAAGTCGTAGTAGTTAATCAGTGGGATATCGCCCAAAGGTTGCCAGTCAGGAAGCACTCGATACTCTGCAGAGTAATGCACTGCAGAGCGACCGTGATAACGGCCTCCGGTATAACCTCGTAATCGATACAAGCCACCTAATCGAGCTTGTTCTGTCTCCGGTGGGCGAGCACAATCTTGCCCAGAGCAGTTATCCCATGTAGGCGTGTCAGCCGTATAGAAATCGAATGCTAAAACTTGTTGATCGAATAGGTCCCCTAAAGGACCTAAAGCAAAGTACTGGCTATTTTGGAAGGTCCACTTAAGCCACAAATCATCGTTAGACCAACTCTCTGCGCCTGTTGTGAACTCAAGGTTAGTATGAGAGCCCGTGGTTGGGTTACGTGTGCTATCACGGTTATCCCAATCCAATGCCAGACTAAAGCCTGTCGCCTCTTCCGTGTTGTTTAAACCTTCTAGCTCACGTGCCGTATAAAAAGGCGTGAAGATAATCGAACTGACACCCGACTCGACTGGCGAAGCAAAACTCACATCTTTGATTGGCTGAAAAGCCCCTAACAAGCCATGTTCTGCAACATTGCCCCAAGGTAGCAAATACTTGAATTCAAACTGATAGTTCTGTTCTAAGCCATCGGCAATGGTTTTATCATCAATAGATGAATCGTTATCGCCTTGAGAGCCTATGTAATAAGGATTGTCGTTGAAGCGCGCTTGGTACATCTGAGTACTGAATAAAACATTCTCAGACAAAGCGTAGTTAAAGGCCGATAGAAAACCGACATAACTGTCTTTGTCTGAATAGAGTGCCATACCAAACAGAGCGGCTTGAGGTTGCCAAACACCCTTTGCGACACCCGCAACCCCAAAGGTATTGCCCAAAGTTTCAGTACTAAAATAGAAAGGGACAAAGGCTGAATCTTTTTCTTCACTCGCAGCGGGAGAAGAAAAGCTGACACCGAGTAATGTCATTGCAGACATTAGCCAGTTTCGAGTCGTTCGCTTGAACATAATTTACTTATCAAAATCCATGGTTACTTCACATACTCCATCGCAACACGCGAAGTCAGCTTAGTAACTAACTCGTAAGCGATAGTACCGATATGTTCAGCCACTTCTTCTGAAGGTAAATCTTTACCCCACAGAGTCGCTTCATCACCGACTTTATCTGCCGCATCAGGTCCGAGGTCAACCGTTAGCATGTCCATTGATACTCGTCCTGCGATCGGTGCTTTTCGACCGTTAACGAACACGGGAGTGCCATTAGGTGCAGTGCGAGGATAACCATCACCATAACCAATCGCGATAACACCAACCTTGGTATCACGTTCACTGGTCCAGTTTCCGCCATAACCCACACTTTCACCGGCTTTCACAT
>NZ_JADDYK010000095.1:52616-77547 GCF_015163615.1 Vibrio sp. OPT18 | reverse complement strand
CGCGAACTGCAATTAGGTGTGAGGTCAGGGTCATCACAGGCAAAAAACCAAGCTCTTGCGCTGATTTATCAACAAACGGAGAAACACCGTAAGAGATGATTCCCGGACGAACCCAATCAAGATGGCTGTCTGGCCAAGCGAGCAAACCCGCAGAGGCAGCAAGTGAACGCTCCCCTTCACAACCTTCGGTAAGAGACAAGAAAAGCTCTGTCTGTTCAACAGTGGTTGCTCTATCCAGCTCATCAGCACAACCGAAGTGGCTCATGTAACGGAGAGGTTTGGCAACATTCGCACATTGATGCAAACGCTCAACAAAGTTTTGGTATTGTTCAGGGCGAACACCTAGTCGGTGCATACCACTGTCGACTTTTAGCCATACCACAACGGGTGTTTCCAAATCTGCATTCTCTAGCGCGCTTAATTGCTCTTCACAATGCACTACTGTTTGAATGTTATTGGTCACCAAGATTGGTAAATCGCCCGAAGAGTAAAATCCTTCCAGCAACAAAATAGGTTTAACAATGCCACCAGCACGAAGTTGTAACGCTTCTTCAATACGCGCCACACCAAAAGCATCAGAGCTTTTTGAATGCTTGGCGATATGCAGTAAGCCGTGTCCGTAGCCATTGGCTTTCACAACAGACATGACCTTACACTGAGGAGCCTTCGACTTTATCTGGTTCAGGTTATGTTCGAGCGCGTTTAAGTCAATGCTCGCCGTCGCCGCTTTCATGTAAGTCATTAGCGATTACTCATCATCAAATGCAGGGCCTGCATAGTTATCAAATCGGGAGTGTTGGCCTTGGAACGTAAGACGAACCGAACCGATCGGACCGTTACGCTGCTTACCAAGGATTATCTCAGCAATGCCTTTCAATGAACTATCTGGGTTATAAACCTCATCACGATAGATGAACATGATCAAATCGGCATCTTGCTCAATCGAACCTGATTCACGCAAGTCCGAGTTTACTGGGCGCTTATCAGCACGTTGCTCTAGGGAACGGTTAAGCTGAGAAAGTGCCACAACCGGAACGTTGAGCTCTTTTGCTAGCGCTTTCAATGAGCGAGAAATCTCGGCGATTTCAAGAGTACGGTTATCAGATAACGAAGGTACACGCATTAATTGAAGGTAATCTATCATGATCATAGAGATACCATCGTGTTCACGAGCAATACGTCGAGCACGAGAACGTACTTCAGTTGGCGTTAGACCCGAGCTGTCATCGATATACATATTCTTCTTATCCATAAGAATACCCATACTCGACGAGATACGAGCCCAATCTTCATCATCTAACTGACCAGTACGAATCTTGGTTTGGTCTACGCGAGAAAGTGACGCAAGCATACGCATCATCAGTTGCTCGGCTGGCATCTCTAGCGAGAAGATTAAAACCGGTTTGTCTTGCTTCATTGCTGCGTTTTCACACAAGTTCATCGCAAACGTGGTTTTACCCATCGATGGACGAGCCGCAACAATAATTAAGTCAGAGCCTTGTAGGCCTGCTGTTTTCTTGTTGAGGTCGTTGAAGCCAGTATCGACACCTGTCACACCATCTTGCGGCGTTTTGTACAGGATCTCGATACGCTCTAGTGTCTTCTCTAAAATGCTATCAACGTTTTGTGGACCTTCGTTTTCACTTGCACGGCCTTCAGCAATCGCGAAGACTTTACTTTCAGCCAGATCAACAAGTTCTTCCGATGTACGACCTTGAGGGTCATAACCAGAATCCGCAATCTCATTCGCGACACCAATCAGGCTACGAACCAGTGCACGTTGCGCCACGATATCTGCATACGCATTGATGTTTGCGGCACTTGGTGTGTTTTTCGCTAAGTCAGCAAGGTAAGCAAAGCCACCCACTTCTTCAAGTTGCTCACGCAGCTCTAAATGTTCAGAGAGTGTAATAAGATCCAGAGGAGAACTTTCTTCAAGGATATCCTTTACCGCTTCAAAGATCAGACGGTGAGGACGGCTATAAAAGTCTTTGGCCACAACCTTTTCGGCAACCGTATCCCAGCGTTCGTTATCTAATAACAAACCGCCGATAACAGATTGCTCAGCTTCTAATGAATGTGGCGGGACCTTGATGGCGTCCACCTGATCGTTGGCTGATTTCTGACTTTTGGTATCCACTATGACTACACTCAATAACTAATAATGATCGTTCATTATACCCAAGAACATCCGTTTGTAATCCGATCCTATAAGTTTGTTTTATTCTTCAGGAAGAATTTACCTATTGCTGACGGAATTAACCAAGGGTAGCATTACGATCCTGCCATTCACTCACTGTATAACTAGAGGTATGCGTGTCCAAATTATTGGCTCTGAGCACTGGTCTTTTAAGCACTGGTCTCCTGAGCGCTCCGATGGCCTTAGCTGATGATGCTAAAGCCTCTGTTGATGCAATCCTCGACTCTATAGTAGTTTCAGAACCTACTGCTGAGTCGATCGTCGTTGCACCGACACCTGAAGAAAAAGAGTTGGATATCGCACCGAGTGATACAAGTGATACAGAACTACCGAGCCCGCTAAAAACGGAAGTCGAATTTGGATATCAGTCGCATACTGGCAACTCTGATTCACGAGCGCTTAACGCACGCCTTAACGGTGAGTACACGGCTGGCCGTCATAGAACCAGTGGTGAATGGAAATACTACAACCTCTACAAAGATGGCGAAGAAGATAAAAGGCAATCGACTTACTCAGCTCAGAGTGACTACAAGTTAAGCCCTAAAACCTACCTTTACGGCAGTTTCAAAGGAGTCGACTCGAGATACAGTGCTTACTTTAAGGACTACACAATTTCGAGTGGTCTGGGTTACCAGTTTTCGAATACCGAAGAGTTTGTGTTGGAAGTCGAAGTGGGACCAGGTTTTCGTTACCAAGAACCGAACCTTGATGAGATTGATGATGATGACATCATCTTCCCAGAGATTGTTGAAGAAGCGATTTTTCGTGGCAATGTGAATACGTCTTGGCAGGTGTTGAAGAATTTGCAGCTCAAGGCCGACGTGACGCTTGTATCTGGCCACAGTAACCTAAAGTTTGATACTGAACTCGAAGCCATCAACGATATTACTGACAATATCGCGCTGAAGATCGCTCACTCTCGCCAGTACCATGACAAGGTGCCTGAAGGGTTAAGCAAAGAAGACTCTGTTCTATCTATCAACTTGCTATTCCAATTCTAATCTTAGGCCTCTTCTAACCTTGAGAACGGCCTGTTCAGCAATAACAGCTTATGGATCACTGTAAGCTTTTTACTTACTGTAGCCCTCCCTTGTACTTTCCTATATTTCAGACATAAAAAAACACCAGCCGAAGCTGGTGTTTAAAACTTTCAAAAGAAAGAATTCGTCTTGGTACTGAAATTACTCAGCTGCAACGATAGCGATTTTCGCAGTAGCAAAAACTTCAGAGTGAAGTTGGATGCTTACTTCGAATTCGCCGATGTTACGTAGAGCGCCTTCAGGTAGGCGTACTTCGCTCTTAGCTACTGCAACACCTGCCGCTGTAATAGCGTCAGCGATGTCACGAGTACCGATAGAACCGAATAGTTTACCTTCGTCACCAGCTTTAGAAGCGATTGAAACGCCTTCTAGAGTGTTAACGTTCTCTGCACGAGCTTCAGCAGCAGCTAGTTGCTCAGCAACTTTAGCTTCTAGTTCAGCACGACGAGTTTCGAACATAGCAACGTTGTCTTTAGTTGCCATAACTGCTTTACCCTGTGGGATAAGGAAGTTACGAGCGTAACCAGATTTAACGTTTACTTGGTCGCCAAGGCCACCTAGGTTACCGATCTTATCAAGTAGAATAACTTGCATTATCTTAGTCCTCTTAAACTATTATTAACTATTACCGATTACTGATGCTTGTCAGTGTACGGTAGTAGAGCTAGGTAACGAGAACGCTTGATAGCGCGAGCTAGTTGACGCTGGTACTTAGCGCTTGTACCAGTGATACGGCTAGGTACGATTTTACCAGCTTCAGTGATGTAGTTTTTAAGAGTTGCTACGTCTTTGTAGTCAATCTCTTGTACGCCTTCTGCAGTGAAACGGCAGAATTTACGACGACGGAAGAAACGAGCCATGGGCTATCTCCTGATCTTAAATTTAGTAAAGCGGTCTTTCACAATTATCGAAATAACTATCAATGACCTAAAACAAGTTGAGAATTTTTTTAAGGCGTTAAGCCAAAAAAGAATTACTCAGCAGCTGCTTCTGGTTTAGCTTCTGTACGCTCTTCGCGACGAGGAGCACGCTCTGCACGCTCTTCTTTTTGCTTAAGCATAATAGATTGCTCAGTCACAGCGCCTTTAGTGCGCATGATCATGTTACGTAGAACTGCATCGTTGAAACGGAAAGCAGTTTCTAGCTCGTCAATCACTTCTTGACCAGCTTCAACGTTCATAAGAACGTAGTGAGCTTTGTGAAGCTTGTTGATTGGGTAAGCCATTTGACGACGACCCCAGTCTTCTAGACGGTGGATAGTACCGCCAGCTTCAGTGATAGAACCAGTGTAACGCTCGATCATGCCAGCAACTTGCTCGCTTTGATCAGGGTGAACCATGAATACGATTTCGTAATGACGCATTTGGTTGCTCCTTACGGATTATTAGCTTCCACGAGTGGCCCGGTCGTCCAGAGGAAGCAAGGAACTAAAGATAAATGACCGAGTTTTAAGGACGGCAAATATTATAGAAAGAACCCTGTATTGGCAAGTGGTATTTGGCGAATAATGAAACAGTTTTCCTTTCGCCATCTAGCCATCTGTGATTCTGTCAATTTGTCACTCTACGCCCTAAAAACAAACGCCCACCAACAAGTGGTGAGCGTTAATAAATTCATAGACTTAAGTCGTTTTGCCTTTTGACTCAGCTTTACTCTATTGAGTTAGGCGCTGACGTACCGCTTCAAACAGACAGATGCCTGATGCTACCGAAACGTTTAGGCTCGACACGCTGCCGGCCATTGGAATCTTAATTAGGTCATCACAGGTTTCACGCGTTAGACGACGCATACCGTCACCTTCTGCCCCCATAACAACCGCAAGAGGGCCTGTTAGCTTCGCTTGATAGATATCATGCGTAGCTTCACCTGCCGTACCCACAAACCATACGCCCTGCTCTTGCAGTGCACGCATTGTGCGAGCTAGGTTGGTTACACGTACTAACGGAACCGTTTCAGCCGCACCACACGCTACCTTACTTACCGTTGCTGTTAGCGGCGAAGAGCGATCTTTCGGTACGATAACAGCAGCAACACCCGCCGCATCCGCGTTACGCAGACAAGCGCCTAGGTTATGAGGGTCTGTTACGCCGTCTAAAACCAACAGCAAAGGCTGTTCGTGCTGCGCTAGGATATCGTCTAGGTGAGTTTCATTAAGCTGCTTAGCAGGCTTCACCTTAGCAATAAGACCTTGGTGATTCGCACCTTGTGCTTTTTCATCCAACGGCTTACGACCCATCTGCTGAATCGACACACCAAACTGTTGCAGTTGGTTCAGTAATGGAAGAAGACGCTCGTCTTGGCGACCTTTCAATACATACGCTTCGATAAAACGTGCAGGATCTTTTTCTAGTACGGCTTTCACCGCGTGAATACCGTAAATAAATTCGTTACTCATTGTCTCAAGTTACTCTTATTGCTCAGAGAAGAATGACATCAATGCCGATGCATCCCTCTCTGTGTTATTCATTTCGAGAGTATGCGTCTTGCGCCTGATACTCTCGCATTAAATTAAATCAGTTAGGCGCTAAACCTGATTAGCAAAGCGCCCTATTAGCCTTAAGATTTATCAGTTTTAAGACTTATCAGCCTTTGGCTTACGGCTTGCAGCACGCTTTTTCTTAGCGCGAGCTTTAGCAGCACCGGTTTTATTCGCTGGCTTTTTCTTCTTAGCAGGGCCTTCGCTGCTTCCGTCAGGTCGCTTAGTTGGCTCAACCATCGGCTTCGCTGATACGCCCGGCTTATTACTCTTCACTGCTGAGCGCTTCTTGCTTTTCGCCTTTTTCATCGCTTCGGCTGCACGCTTCTTGGCTGTTTTGCCTTTACCACGCGGCTGACGATCGGTGTCTTCTAAATCAAAGTCGATTTGACGAGTTTCTAAGTTAACCGCAGAAACCTTCACTTTCACCGAATCACCCAAACGGTAGATATTACCAGAGCTTTCACCCACTAGGCGCTGACCAACAGCATCAAATTGGTAGTAATCATTCGCTAGCGCTGAGATGTGTACCAAGCCATCAATGTGCAGTTCAGTTAGACGAACAAAGAAGCCAAAACCAGTCACGTTGGCAATCACGCCATCCATCACTTCACCGACATGGTCTTGCATGTATTCACACTTCAACCAGTCGTTCACTTCACGTGTTGCGTCATCAGCACGACGCTCAGTCATTGAACACTGCTCGCCGTAGAAGTCCATATCATCGAAAGTGTAGTGGTAACCACCGGTTGGCGTCCAACGTTCGCTGTTACGACCGCCTTCTTTCGCAATAAGGTACTTAATCGCACGGTGCAATAGCAAGTCAGGGTAACGACGAATCGGCGAGGTAAAGTGAGCATAGCGTTTAAGGGCTAAGCCAAAGTGACCCGCGTTATCCGCGTTGTAGACTGCTTGCTTCATTGAACGAAGTAGCATGGTTTGGATTAATTCACGGTCTTCACGTTCGTTAATCTGTTGCATCAGTTGTGCATAGTCTACTGGTGATGGCGAGAGACCACCTTCCAGCGTTAAACCTAATTCACTTAAGAAGCTCTTGAAGCCCATTAAGCGCTCTTCGCCCGGAGTTTCGTGAACACGGTACAGAGCAGGCTCTTTCGCTTTCTCTACGTAAGATGCCGATGCGATGTTCGCCAGAATCATACACTCTTCGATGACCTTGTGTGCATCGTTACGGATTACCGGTTCAATACGGTCGATCTTACGATCCGCATTGAAGATAAATTTGGTTTCTACCGTTTCAAACTCAATCGCGCCACGCTCATCACGCGTTTTCTTAAGCACTTTGTACATCTTGTGCAGTTCTTCAAGATGCGGTACTTCTGGCTCGTAACGCTCACGAAGCTCTTCATTGCCATCTAAGATCGCGCCTACTTTGTTGTAAGTAAGACGAGCATGAGAGTTCATTACCGCTTCGTAGTGTTTGTAACCCGACAGCTTACCTTTGTCTGAGATAGTCATCTCACACACCATACATAAGCGGTCGACTTGAGGGTTCAAAGAACATAAGCCGTTAGAAAGCACTTCAGGCAGCATTGGTACAACTTGTGACGGGAAGTATACCGAGTTACCACGGTTAATCGCTTCTTTGTCTAGCGCTGTATCTGGACGAACGTAATAACTTACGTCAGCAATCGCTACCCATAGACGCCAGCCGCCGCCTTTCTTCGCTTCACAGTAAACCGCATCATCGAAGTCACGCGCATCTTCACCATCAATGGTAACTAATGGCAGTTTACGCAGGTCTACACGCCCTTCTTTTGCTTCTTCAGGAACATGCTCACCTAGGTTTTCAATTTGTTTATCTACCGCTTCAGGCCACTCTTGTGGGATCTGGTGAGTACGGATCGCAATCTGCGTTTCCATACCCGGAGCCATGTTTTCACCAAGAACTTCGGTTACTTTACCCATCATGTTACGAGAACGACCACCGCGATCCGTAATCTCAATCACAACCACATTACCCATTCGAGCACCGCCTTTATGCTCAGTAGGGATCTGGATGTCGTGACTAATACGCGAATCATCAGCAACAACGTAAGAATGGCCGTACTCTAGGAAGAAGCGACCAACAAGTGGCGTTTTACGCTCTTCAAGCACACGAACCAAGCGACCTTCACGACGGCCACGCTTACTGTTGTCAGTAGGCTGAACCAATACGTAATCACCGTGCATGATGGTTTTCATCTGATGATGCGGCAGCACGATATCATTGTCTTTACCCACACTGCCGTCTGGGCGAACCCAACCATGACCGTCTTTATGACCAATCACATAGCCTTTGATCAGTTCCATCTTCTCAGGCAATGCGTAGCACTGACGACGAGTAAAGATAAGCTGTCCATCACGCTCCATTGCACGTAAACGACGACGCAGCCCTTCATATTGTTCCTCTCCAGCAAGACCCAAAGCTTCGAATAGATCGTTGCGGTTCATCGGAATATTCGCGTCTGTTAGAAACGAAATAATGAACTCTCGGCTTGGTACTGGGTTATCGTAATTTTTCGACTCTCGGTCGGCAAAAGGATCAACAGTGGTTGTCGCTGTCGTGTTTTCTGACGTTGGTGTGTTTTTTGACATAGGCGGGCCTGCTTAAGCAAGGAAGGTATATACCCCTAGTATATCTGATGCTAGGGGTAAGCTACAGATATGCTTTAGAAAACACCCAAATAACCTTAGATTGATACATATCTTCACTTTGTGAAACATCGCTTCATAGACGTGGACTATCATCAAAATTTCAAGCAAACGATAAAACAAACGTTTGCGCCATGAATGAAATACACTATTATCCACGCACTTTACCAACTCCTGTTCTGAGTATGATATGAAACTAAAACGCACTTTATTGGCTTCAGCTATGGCGAGCCTAGCGCTATTTCCATTCGCAAGTTCGGCAATGGAAAAAGCTGACCTGATGATTACCGATGCGATGGTTCTGACCATGAACCAAGACAAAACGGTTTATGAAAGCGGTACTGTTGTGGTCAAAGACAACAAAATCATTGCAGTTGGTGATGCTTCACTAGAGAAGCAGTACCAAGCTAAGCAAGTGTTAGACGTGGATGGCGATATCGTAATGCCAGGTCTCATCAATACCCATACTCATGTATCAATGACAGTTTTCCGTTCGTTGGCCGATGATGTGCCAGATCGCCTGCACCGTTACATCTTCCCGCTAGAGAAGAAGCTAGTATCGCGAGACATGGTACGCATTGGTGCCAACCTAGGTAACGTTGAAATGGTGAAAGGCGGTGTCACGACTTACGCCGACATGTACTACTTCGAAGATGAAGTCGCAAAAACCGTCGATAAAATCGGTATGCGTGCCATCCTTGGTGAAACGGTGATTAAGTTCCCTGTAGCCGATGCGGCTAACGCCGAAGAAGGCATTAAGTACGCGTTGAATTTTATTGAAGAATACAAAGATCACCCGCGAATCACACCAGCGTTTGCACCGCATGCGCCTTACACCAACACCACAGAGATCCTTCAAAAAATATCTAAACTATCCCTAGAATTAGATGTTCCAGTAATGATTCACCTTGCAGAATCACACCGTGAAGAAGAGAAAATCGCAGAGCGTTCAGATGGTTTATCCCCGGTTCAATACATGGACAGCATTGGCGCACTCAACAAAAACTTGGTGGGTGCACACATGATCCTCGTAGACGATCATGATATTGAACTGGTGAAGAAATCGGATATGGGCGTGGCTCATAACATGAGTGCTAACATCAAGTCAGCAAAAGGTGTATCACCTGCCCTTAAGATGTATGACGAGAACGTGCGTATCGGTTTAGGTACCGATGGTCCAATGTCTGGTAACACACTGAGCACTATTGATGAATTCAACCAAGTCGCTAAAGTTCACAAGCTAGTTAACAAAGATCGTGCTGCGATGCCGCCGATCAAAGTGATCGACATGGCGACAATGGGCGCAGCAAAAGCGCTGCACATGGAAGATAAGATCGGTTCTCTTGAAGCTGGCAAACTCGCCGACATCATAGTGATCGATACTAAGGCGCCAAACATGGTTCCGGTCTACAACCCATACTCAGCACTGGTGTACTCAGCTAACTCAGGCAATGTTCGTCATTCCATCGTTGATGGCAAGATCATCATGCAAGATCGCGACATGCTAACGGTAGACGAAGACAAGATTCGCCAAGAAGCACTCGATTTCACTAAGATTGTTCGTGAAACGGTAATTGAGTCTGGTGAGGTTGTTCAATAAACTCGCAATCGAATAGCATGACCATCTAAACGTAAAAAGCCCCGCACTAACTAAATTAGGCGGGGCTTTTTAAGTCTTGTTTCCTGTAACAATGAGTGCAGGGATCATTACAGGTTTTTTGCTCGGTATTACCAGAACACGTCTCGACGTTTTGCTCGAGCAATAATATTGTCTGGCATTCTCTGTTCCAGACCGCTACGAAGCACAGTGATACGTCTGTGTTGTCTTTGATCTGCGGTTACCGAGTTATACAACCAACGGTAAGCATCTTCATAATCCAATGGACTACCGTAGTCACGTAACAAGAGTTCCGCTAAGTGAATGCTCGCACTTAAGTTACCCATAGAGGCAGCTTCACGTAGATACGGAATCGCACGCTCTTGATCTTGTTGTACCAAAGTACCACGAGAGTAATAACGACCTAACTGCTCTAATGCAGCGGGTAAACCTTGATGTGCCGCGTTTTCCATATAGTAAAGGCCAAGCTCTACATCTTGTGGAACACACACACCCCAAGCCAACATATCACCGTATAAAAACTCATAAGAAGGCAAGCTAATACGCGTCGCACGAGCAACGATATCTTCAACTAACTGGCACTTATCAGCTTTCACTCGCTCTAGATGTTGATTATTTTCGATTAAATTAATCAGTTCAGCTTCTGTATATATTGGAACGGGCTCTCCCACATCAGCCAAATTTGCATGACTCAAGGGTGAGCTCAGCGCCATTATTAATGAAGCTGCCACAATTCGTAGCTTCATACCTGCACTCTATTATCTGTCGCTAAAGTTATCTATTAAGGGGTGCAGAGGATTTCTACACGCACAAAACAGGGTGAACTTCACTTTCCATGATATCTGTATCGGCAATAACCCCGACGGCTTTAGACAAAACTTGCCGCTAATGGGCAATATTTTGCCTGATGACGCTTAAAAGATCACCATCAAAGAGTGAGCGGCTAAATTGCAGGCATTAAAAAGCCGACTTAATAAAGTCGGCTTTTAAAAAACTATTTTATTATCAAAGCACTGTTCGTGCCTGGTAATCACTCAACGGGCATTACGCGCCGTATGGGTGAACCTTGATGATAGTTTCGTTACGATCTGGGCCAGTTGATACGATATCAATTGGAACGCCAGTTAGGTCTTCGATACGCTTGATGTAATCTAGAGCTGCTTGTGGAAGCGCGTCGATAGATTTAGCACCAAATGTGTTTTCAGACCAACCAGGCATTGTTTCGTAGATTGGCGTCGCTTCTTCGAATGACTCAGCAGCCATTGGAGAAACTTCTAGGATAGAACCATCTTTCATCTTGTAACCAGTACAGATTTTTAGTTCTTCTAGGCCATCTAGAACATCTAGTTTAGTTAGACACATACCAGATAGAGAGTTGATTTGGATTGCACGACGCATAGCAACAGCATCGAACCAACCAGTACGACGTAGACGACCAGTTGTTGCGCCAAACTCGTGACCAACATCGCCTAGGTGTTTACCAACTGGGTCTTGCTTCTCAAGGCCATCGTATAGTTCAGTTGGGAATGGACCTGAACCGACACGAGTACAGTAAGCCTTAGTAATACCAAGGATGTAACCGATGTGACGAGGACCGAAACCAGAACCTGCAGCAACACCACCAGCAGTAGTGTTAGAAGACGTTACGTATGGGTAAGTACCGTGGTCGATATCTAGTAGCGTACCTTGAGCACCTTCGAACATGATCTTGTCGCCGCGCTTACGTGCTGCGTCTAGTTCGTCAGTTACATCGATAACCATCGCAGTCAACATATCTGCGTAGCTCATCGCTTGCTCAAGAACTTCTTCGTAGCTTACTGTTTCAGCTTTGTAGAAGTGCTCTAGTTGGAAGTTGTGGAATTCCATAACTTCTTTTAGCTTCTCAGCAAATGCTTCTTTATCGAAAAGGTCGCCAACGCGTAGACCGCGACGAGCAACTTTATCTTCGTAAGCAGGACCGATACCACGACCCGTTGTACCGATAGCTTTAGCGCCACGAGCGATTTCACGCGCGTTGTCGATTGCAATGTGGTACGGAAGAATTAGAGGACAAGCTTCAGAGATGAAAAGACGTTCACGTACTGGAATACCGCGATCTTCAAGAGGCTTCATTTCTTTTAGAAGTGCGTCAGGCGATAATACTACACCGTTACCAATAACACATTTAACGTTATTACGTAGGATGCCTGATGGAATTAAGTGAAGAACGGTTTTTTCACCGTCAATTACAAGTGTGTGACCTGCATTGTGACCGCCTTGGTAGCGAACCACGTATTTTGCATCTTCAGTTAAAAGGTCAACGATTTTACCTTTACCTTCATCACCCCATTGGGTGCCTAGAACGACTACGTTATTTCCCATCTTTCCAATTTCTGTTGCTAATTAAAAATGGATTCTAGCACTGAATCACACTTCTTGCAGTCACTTTTTGTTCATAAACGTTAACGCTGTACAAAAATAAACCAGCCATAACTGGGGGCAGATGTGTAAAGATACTGATATCATTGCTTTTTTACAGACAAAAGGCAGAACCATGTCTCAATCAATTTGGCTCGCTATTGGGCTCGTACTTATTGTGGAAGGGCTCGGCCCCTTGATTGCACCCAATGGCTGGAGAAACATGGTCGCACAACTGAGCGAGCAACCAGACACGCAACTGCGCCGCATTGGAGGCTGTCTTGTGGTGGCTGGAGCGGTTATCGCTTTCATGACCTACCGCTAGGTTTCTATAAGTAGAACGCTGTTGAGCACCTTCCCTTGCCCCAATAGTGAATCCACAAACATGTCTCCTCCTGAAATAAGTCATAGAAAACAAAAAGGCTCCCACAATGGGAGCCTTTTAAGTTTTAACGTATTTTGCTTATTGAGCTAAGCATTCGCTAACGCATCAGCTTATTTTGCTGGAGCGCCGCTTGCTTGATTCATGTATTGGAAGAAGTCAGTCTTCGGATCCAGTACTAGAATGTCGCTCTTATCGCTAAATGATGTCTCATAAGCTTGCAATGAACGCATGAAGCCGTAGAACTCAGGATCTTTGCTGAAAGCATCAGAGTAGATCTTCGCTGCTTCTGCATCTGCATCACCACGAGTGATTCGAGCTGTACGGTCAGCCTCAGCAAGAACTGTTGCCACTTCTAGCTCAGCTTGAGCACGGATAACTTCCGCTTTCTCACGACCTTGAGAACGGTGTCTACGAGCAACCGACTCACGTTCTGCACGCATACGGCGGTAGATAGATTCACTGATTTCGTCAGGAAGGTTAATCTTCTTCATACGGAAATCAACAACTTCAACACCTAAATCAGCCATCGCACTTTCTGCCGTTCCAGACAAAACGTTTTCCATGATCTTATCGCGTTCGCCATCAACTTCTAGTGCTTCTGCAGCCGCTACCGTTGTGACGACTTCGCTATCAGCAGAGTCTGGCAGGATGTCCTTATTACGAGGACCTGACACGATCTGCTTAATTTCACGAGAACCAATTTCAGAACGAAGAACATCTGTCACTTTACGCTCAAGAAGTGCTTCTGCCGTCATGATATTACCGCCGCCAGTACTCAGATAGAAACGTCCAAAATCAGCAATACGCCATTTTGCGTAAGTATCAATTAGAACGTCTTTTTTCTCTGATGTTACGAAACGGTCAGAACGGCCATCCATCGTTTGAATACGAGCATCAAGTACTTTTACGCGATCAAACATAGGCAGTTTAAAGTGCAGGCCTGGTTCATAGATTCGTGATACGCCGTTGTCATCGAGAACTCGACCAAAACGAATTACCATGCCACGCTCGCCTTCTTGAATCACAAATAGTGACATCAATAGAAGGGCAATCGTCACAACTAATACAGGGATCATTAATTTACGCATTATTAGTATCTCCCTTGGCGTGAACTGTCTGAACGAGTTTGAGTACTAGGCTTAGGATCCGCTTGAGTTTCTAACTCAATTTGATCGTAAGTTGATGATGCTTTTGCAGGGCGAGAGCCCGACTGAGAACCACCTTGTGCGCCTAGCTTATCAATTGGTAGGTATAGCAAGTTACCGCTTGATTCAGAATCAATCAGGACTTTCGATGTGCTTGAGTACACTTTTTCCATTGTATCTAGATACATACGGTTACGTGTTACTTCAGGAGCAGCTTGGTATTCAGGTAGCAGTTTCTCGAACTGAGCTACTTGACCTAGAGCACCATTAACTGTGCGCTCTGAGTAACCCACCGCTTCTTTCTTCAAACGCTCAGCTCGACCTGTTGCTTTTGGAAGAATGTCATTTCGGTAAGCTTCAGCTTCACGTTCAAAACGCTCTTCATCCTCACGAGCCGCGATAGCATCATCAAATGCATCTTTCACTTGCTCAGGTGGACGTGCTGACTGGAAGTTCACGTCAACAATCAGAATACCCATGTCGTAGCTATCAATAATACGGTTCAACGTTTCTTGAGTGCTTTGACGAATCTGTTGACGACCACTTGTCAGGATACTATCCATTAGTGAGTCACCAATTACCGCACGAAGCGCAGAATCGGTTGCTTGGCGTAAACTGTCGTCTGCATTCGTTACACGATACAAGTACTTGTATGGGTCAGAAACACGGTATTGAACACCCATTTCAACGGTCACAACGTTTTCATCTTTCGTTAGCATCGTGCCAGCAGCACGTAGAGAACGAATCGCTTGAACGTTTACTAGTTGCTCATCTTTGATTTCATCGATGAAGCGTGGGTGCCAGTTAAGACCAGGTTCTTCGATACGGTCGAACTGACCCAGTCGAAGTACTACTGCTCTTTCTGCTTCTCCAACGGTGTAGAAACCAGCGAAGAACCAGATAGCAATAGCAATAACGGCAATGACACCAAAGCCAATTGCACCGCCACCACCAATAGATGGCCCGTTACCGTTGCCACCCTTTTTACCAAACTTGCCACCTAACTTTTGACTTAGTTTACTAAACACTTCGTCTAGATCTGGCGGTCCTTGATCTCGGCCGCCGCGATTATTTTTATTACCCCAAGGGTCATTATCGCGGCCGTTATTATCGCCGTTGTTGTTATTTCCAGGCTCATTCCACGCCATTAGAAAGCTCCATCATTTGATATGACGTTATACTGTAGCAGTCTCTTTGGTAACGATAAAGTCACCTAAGAGCGCCCCTTCTCTTTTTTCAAGTTTAGACCAATCTATTTGTTGCATTCGGATATCTATCAACAAGTTACCATTTTCATCATACTCTTCCTGTTGAATACATTTCATCTCGAAGAATAAGCTGCGAATACGGCCCTGATGTTGATGTGGAATACACAACCGGAATTGAACCATCTGGCTAGCTAAACGCTCAGTTAAAGCTTCAAACAGCAGTTCAATACCTTCTCCTTCCATTGCAGAAACCCAAACAGCGCGAGGTGCGCCCTCTTCGTCTCTTTCAATTCGAGGTTTTTGGTCTTCCATGCAGTCAATTTTGTTCATGACTACAAGGGTTGGCACTTCATGAGCATCGATTTCTTCTAATACTTCATGAACAGCCTGAATGTTCTCACGAAAACGGTCATCACTGGCATCGACAACATGTAACAAAATGTCAGCTTCCTGCGTCTCTTGTAATGTTGCCTTGAACGCAGCGACCAAGTCGTGTGGTAGATGACGGATAAAACCTACGGTATCTGCGAGAATTGCAGGCCCGACATCTGCCAAATCAATCTTACGTAATGTTGGGTCTAGGGTTGCAAACAGTTGGTCTGCCGCATAAACACCAGCACTTGTGATGCGATTGAAAAGTGTTGATTTCCCTGCGTTGGTATAACCAACCAAAGAAATTGTTGGGATTTCAGCTCGATTACGAGCACGTCGTCCTTGTTCACGCTGTTTAGCAACTTTCGCTAAACGACGTAGTATTGCCTTTATACGGTCACGCAACAAACGGCGATCGGTTTCCAGTTGAGTTTCACCTGGACCACGAAGACCAATACCACCTTTCTGCCTTTCAAGGTGAGTCCAACCACGAATCAATCGAGTAGAGATATGACGAAGCTGAGCGAGCTCAACTTGTAGCTTACCTTCATGAGTTCGCGCACGTTGTGCAAAGATATCTAAGATCAAACTCGTGCGATCAATCACACGACATTTACACAATTGCTCGAGATTTCGCTCTTGGGCAGGAGAGAGGGAGTGGTTAAAAATCACAATTTCAGCACCGGTTAGCTGAACAGCTTGTGCGATTTCTAGGGCTTTACCTTCTCCAACGTAGTATTTAGGGAGTGGGGATTGTCGGCTACCAGTAATCACTTGTAGCGTTTCTACCCCCGCTGAGGAGACCAGCATTTCACATTCGCTTAGGTCTTCCCATTCTCCCTCTTGCGTGAAGTTGATATGAACAAGTACGGCTCGCTCGCCGGATTCATAACGGTCAAACAAGCAACCAACTCCTTATTACAGCGCAAGCTGTATCAATTGAACGATTAATCTTCAGTCTTCTCTGGACGATCAGATGGCGTGCGTTGCTCGCCGCTGTGGTGACTAACTGCGCGAGCAGGTACCACAGTAGAAATCGCATGCTTGTAAACCATTTGGTTTACTGTGTTCTTCAATAAGATCACGAATTGATCGAAAGACTCGATCTGACCTTGCAGCTTAATGCCGTTAACAAGATAGATAGAGACTGGAATGCGCTCACGACGGAGTGCATTTAGGAATGGGTCTTGTAGCGATTGCCCCTTAGCCATTTTATTTTCCTTATTTGTATTTTGTTGTAATTATTTAGCTAGTGGTGCACAAAAAGGTGCGGCCTTTGCATCTGAGCTAAATGAATAAAAAAACTCCGTTGTTATTGAAAGGCTGTGATTTTTTAAAAGCCTCAATAACGGATCCTTTCCAGAGTATATTCACGCAAAAGCGATCACATTATACACAGCAATACTAATCAGATGCTATTGCATCTGAAAGAGTTTCTAACGCTTGATCAATGTTTTCGCTATCTAACCAAGTTAAATCATCCCAACTGCGCAACCAGGTGATTTGTCGCTTGGCCAACTGACGGGTTGCACAGACACCACGGAAAACCGCTTCGTCTAAATCACAATTACCGTCTAAATAATCCCACATCTGCCTATAACCAACGCATCGGATCGATGGTAGTTCAGGGTGAAGGTCTTCTCTGGCGTACAACGCCTTCATTTCATCTTCAAACCCGGCTTCTATCATCTTCTCGAAACGCAGCTCAATGCGGCGATGGAGTTCAGTCCTTTCCTTGGGAGCTATTGCAAATTGTTTTACACGAAATGGCAGGCTATCGCCTTTCGTTTGAGTTAGCTCTGTTAATGTTTTACCCGAAATTCGGTAAACTTCCAATGCCCTTGAAAGCCTTTGTGGATCATTTGGGTGTATTCTTTCAGCGGATACGGGATCTATCTCTCTTAATTGATCATGCAATGCCTGCCAACCTTGTTCGATAGATTCCGCTTCAATCTGCTTACGAATCTCTTGATCCGCTGCTGGTAATGGCGATAAACCTTCCAACAATGCTTTGTAGTACAGCATTGTGCCACCAACAAGTAACGGGATTTTACCTTCCGCTACAATCTTATTCATTTCATTGATCGCATCACGACGAAAATCTGCCGCAGAATACGCTTCGCTTGGTTCCAAAATATCAATCAAGCGATGAGGCGCGAGCGCAAGCTCTTCCGCATCCGGTTTAGCGGTACCAATATCCATGTCTTTGTAGATAAGTGCCGAATCGACGCTGATGATCTCTACTGGGTATTTCTGACGTAAGCGGATAGCTAAATCTGTTTTTCCTGATGCCGTTGGGCCCATTAAAAACAACGCTAAAGGTAATTTTTCAGTCATGATATTTTGTATTTGCTTCTCTGTTTTAGCGCTTTTTAGCAAAGGGCTTTGTGTCGCGACGTATTCAGCTAAAAAGACAAATGTCGTCGCGAAAAAGTTAAACCGTAAACGCGGCTATAGTCGCTGAAAAGTCGATAGGATTAACAAACTCTGGATCATCTAATGGAAGTAGACCATGCCAAAGTTGTTCAAGTTCCCCAACTAGTTGAACCGCTTCAGATAAAGTGTAGTCGCTTTTTACTTGTGCCGTTTGAATCCCGATCCAGTTAACCAATGATGGCAACAGGTCGTTGGAAACATTAGCCGTGTGATTATCAACAATCTGAGCGTTTAATGAAGCCGCGTAAGATAACAGATCTGGGATCAAAATTTGTAAGTTTTGCTGCCTTAAAGGAGAAGGCACGCCCATCACCATTACCGCCTCACTGTTTCGCGCCTTAAGCTCAATCCCCAGTAATGCCAGTGTCTGGCTCAGCGTCTTCGCAACTTCGACAAGTTCACTGCCCAGCTTAATCGATAAGGGCACCAATAGTGGTTGGCTTTTTAACGTGCCACCTCGAGTATCAAGCTGACCAACAACACGCAACAATTCAGCCTTAGCCAAAGAAACCAACACACTGCCGTTCTTATTACCCATCACCAGATACTGACGTTCCACAATCGAGACTGCTTTGCCCAAGTCCGTTACAGGTGCTCTTGGTTTTAAATGAACAGAGTTCTGTTGGGCAGGCTTAGCTTCTATATTTTCTATGTTATCTCTGGTTTCTACTGGTGCCACCGGCTCTCGAGAAGATGATGGCTGTACCGCTTGATCATCAAAATCTGGCGTTTTAAGAAGCTCTTTATAAGCTTTCACTTCTCGCTTAGATGGAGCAGGTTCGGCGTGATGCTGGTGTGGCTCTTTCTCTTTTTTCGGAGCTGGTCGAGACTCTATCCACTCTTGGCGAGGAGAACCGGTAAAACTGGTTTCGCGATCCGACGAGCCTCCGCTAGGCAATGAACTTCGGTTAGCTGGTGAGCTGTAACGCTGCCCACCATCATTAACGCTGTGTTGAGGCTGATCAAAAGCGTGCTCTGATTCTGCTTTTCTCGGGTAGGCTGGCGTTTGCTCAATGGCATGTCGCACCCTATCTGAAACCTTTGTTTCATCCGAACTGCTAGGCATTACGCTTTCTGGCTCAGCGAAACTTGCAACACCATCAACTGCAGAGCTCGTACTATCTTGCTGATGATGAATCACTTCTGATTGATGAAAAGCCGACTGATTTAACGGAGCAGCATTGATTTGCTTGCTCTGTGCTAAACCATCACTCAATGCTTGGTAAATAAAGTCATGCACAAGACGCGCTTGATGAAAACGCACTTCATGTTTAGCAGGATGAACATTCACGTCGACTTGATGTGGGTCGAGTTCAATGAACAACACATACGTCGCGAATTGGTCTGGGCGCAGACTGGTTTCATAGCTCTGACGAATCGCATGGTTGATCAGCTTGTCACGCATCATACGACCATTCACATAACAGTATTGCAGGTCGCTTTGTTGTCTTGCCCCTTCTGGCGTGGTGATCCAGCCATGAAGTTTTAGGCCTTGATGCTCAAGTTCGATCTTAAGCATATGGCGAACAAAAGGATTGCCACATACCGCAGCGATGCGCTTTTCTGCTTGAACTTGTGTTTTTGCAGCGCGGTACTGACGAATCATTTTACCGTTATGGCGAAGGTTGATCGTCACATCGAAACGGCTCAATGCGATGCGTTTCAGCAGTTCATCGATATGGGTGAACTCGGTTTTCTCGGTACGTAAGAATTTGCGGCGCGCTGGTGTATTGAAGAACAGATCCAACACCTCAACCGAAGTACCAATGGGATGCGCTGCAGGCTGCAGTTTCACCTGCATATCACGACCTTCACTGTGTGCCGCCCAAGCTTGATCTTGAGTGGCAGGGCGTGAAGTCATGGTTAAGCGCGCAACCGAGCTAATACTCGCCAGCGCTTCACCACGGAAACCGAGGCTGACGATCGCCTCTAGGTCATCAAGGGTATGGATCTTAGAGGTCGCATGACGACTCAGCGCCAAGGCAAGCTCATCTTTAACGATGCCCTTACCGTTGTCACGAACGCGGATCATCTTGGCGCCACCTTTCTCGATATCAATATCGATACGAGTGGCACCCGAATCCAAACTGTTCTCAACCAACTCTTTTACAACAGAAGCGGGTCTTTCTACCACCTCACCCGCTGCGATTTGGTTAGCTAACCGAGCTGGCAGTATTTTGATCGTCATATTTATAGCTACCTTACTGCCATTGGTGGAAACGCTGTTACGTTTGCACTAGTTCTTCTTTTTTAACATTGATATACCTGAAGCCGCTTAATATTCCCAAGACTACTTGTGAGGAATAATCAACACTTGGCCGATAGCCAGGCTGTCAGATCGTAGCTTATTCGCTTGGCGAATGCTGTTGACGCTCACGCCGTATTTCGAAGCTATCTTGCCAAGGTAATCACCTCTTGCAACTTTGTGTTTGCGCAGTGGGACATCTTTCACTTCAACCGTAATACGTAACTTCTGACCGACTCTCAATGTTTCAGACTTCAAGCGGTTCTCACGTTTGATATCTGCAACCAATACTTTGTAACGGCTGGCTATCTTACCTAGGTACTCTCCAGACTTAACCGTGTGAGTGATGGTCTTCGTTTTAACAGTACTGCTTGATGATGAGCTTGAAGCCCTGCCTGGAATCTTAAGTACTTGGCCAATTGCTAGGCTGCTCGATTTCAGATTGTTGAACTTCATCAACGTCTGTGTTGAGGTACCATATTTACTCGCAATCACAGACAAAGACTCACCACGAGAGACTTTATGTTGGCTCACGCTGCCCGTTGATGACGTTGCGTTAGACAAGATAATCCCTTCAGGCGGGTTAGCCTTCAAATACTTAACGACCGCTTTAGTCACTGCTCGTGCCAATTTATCTTGGTGCGAACGTTGGAAAAGAAGCTTCTCTTCGGTCGGATTCGAAATAAAACCTGTCTCTACCAATACAGATGGGATCTGCGGTGAACGCAATACCGCTAAGCTGGTGTTAATCGGCTTACTGTTATGCAGTTTCGCAACCTTACCCATCTCAGACAGAATCGTTGTTGCAAGCTTATAGCCCTCTTTCTGTGAGTGGCTGAACTGCAAATCAAGCAGGGTTTGGTTTACGTTCTTATCATCAATATTGCCAGTGAAAGCCGCACCACTACCACCCAGCAGTTCTGACTGTTTCTCTTTGTTCTCAATCCAGCGTGAGATCTCGGTATTCGCTCGTCGAGTATTCAACACAAATACCGAACCACCTCTTGGTTGAGGCGTCGTAAAGGCATCGGCGTGAATAGAGATCAACAGGTGAGCTTCATTCTCTCGAGCAATCGCAACACGTCGATTCAGGTTCACAAAGTAGTCAGCATTACGAGTCATACGAGTTTTGATCCCCGGGACCGCATTCAGTTGAGCTGCTAACTTCTTAGAAATACTCAGAGTCGCGTCTTTTTCATACTTACGAGATGGACCGATTGAGCCAGGATCTTCACCGCCGTGGCCAGGGTCAATCACAATGAGAATGTCTTTCTGGCGCTTAACCTGATTAATGTTCTTACTGACCGTTGGCTTACTCGGCGTCGATGTCGCTTTACTTGCCGCACCATGAGGTAAGTCAATCACCAAACGGTGTCCATACTGACCACCTGGAGTCGGGCTCAGTTTGAACAACTCAGCTTTAGACGACTTCTTTAACTCAAAAACCAAGCGATAGGTGTTTTTGTCTGGTGGTGAGCTCTTACGAATCTTAGACAGAACAGGGCTGTCTTTCACCACGACCGGTAACTTAGTCGCAAGATTGGTATTCTTTAGATCGACCACTAAACGACTCGGGCTACTCAGAGTGAAATAGCTAAAGTCCGCTTCTGATTTTAAGTCGATAACCACACGAGTTTCTTCTGGAGAAGGCCAAACCCTTAAACTTTTCAGTGAGTTTGCAGAAACAAGTGAAGAAAACAGTATAGAAAAAACAGCAGCCATCATGGCCACTGCTGAAATAAGGCGTTTAGAAATCAACATAACTCCAACTGACTAAGTAAGCGCTGTCCGTATTCACTATTAGCGGTTAAAGAAACAATACGGTGATCGTCTTGGTAACGAATATCAATATCCAAATCGGCTTCTGGTAGCATCCCATAACCTTTCTCAGGCCATTCAACCAAACAGATAGCATCCGGTGTAAAGTAATCACGAATTCCCATGAACTCTAACTCTTCAGGATCGGCTAGGCGATAAAGGTCAAAGTGGTACACCTGCCAATCTGCAAGTTGATAAGGTTCAACTAGAGTATACGTTGGGCTCTTTACATTTCCTTGATGGCCAAGTGCTTTTACAAAGCCACGACTGAAGGTCGTTTTACCTGCGCCAAGATCACCATGCAGATAAATAGTCGTCTGCTGTGAGCAAAGATTAGAAAGCTCCGTTCCTAATTGAATCGTTGCTTGTTCATCTTTCAAAGTAAATTGTTTCGTGCTCATGAATACGTTCTCTAAAAATCGATCGTTGACTATATAAAAATCAAAAGAACAAGAATAGTAAACCGTGATGCTTTTGGGAGACAAGCACTCAAGTGTAAGTTCTATGAAAAATACTGCTCAAAACGCGTCTGTTCTGGTCAACACCACTAAGATCCGTTAAGATCCGCCCCCATTTTTGCCGAACCTAATTTTAATTAGCCTTATCTCTAATTGTAAAACAGAGAAAATAAGAATTAAGCCATGAATCTAGACCATCTTGCTGAAAAAATTAAAATCTGGGGAAAAGAGCTAGGCTTTCAAAAAGTTGGCATCTGCGATGTTGACTTAAGTGAACACGAAGCCCCTCTTCAAGCATGGCTAGATGCTGGCAATCACGGCGAAATGGATTGGATGGCTCGACATGGGATGATGCGTGCACGTCCTGATGAACTTCACCCAGGCACAATTCGAGTGATCAGCGCTCGAATGAATTACCTACCACCAGAAGCTCAGTTTTCCTCTAACCTAAGCGATACCACTCAAGGCTACATCAGCCGTTATTCTTTAGGCCGCGACTATCACAAATTGTTCCGTAACCAGTTGAAAAAGCTGGGACAAAGAATTGAAAAAGAGGTCGAGGGTTTAGACTCACGCCCTTTCGTCGATTCAGCACCTATTTTGGAAAGACCGCTCGCTCAGAAAGCCGGGTTGGGTTGGACAGGTAAACACTCATTAATTCTTGATAAAGACGCTGGCTCTTGGTTCTTTCTAGGGGAGCTGTTAGTTAACATCCCTCTTCCAACGGATGAACCCAGTGTCGATGATTGCGGCAAATGCACCGCATGTATCACTTCTTGCCCAACAGGGGCCATTATTGATGATGGCGTCGTTGATGCGCGCAAATGTATTTCGTACTTAACCATTGAATATGATGGTGTGATCCCTGAAGAGTATAGAGATGCCATTGGTAACCGTATTTACGGTTGTGATGATTGTCAGTTAGTTTGCCCGTGGAATCGTCATGCCGAACTCACAGAGCAAACAGACTTTCACCGCAGAGAAGATTTCCAAGAAGCCGATCTGGTTTCACTTTCAAGTTGGGACGAAGCAACCTTCCTAAAGAAAATGGAAGGCTCAGCAATAAGACGTATCGGACACACCCAGTGGTTACGCAATATCTTTGTTGCGATGGGCAATGCACCATTCCAACAACGCATTGTTGAAACGCTGGAATCCCATCAAGGAAAAAACGATATGTTGGATGTGCATATTGAGTGGGCTTTGAATAAACAACTACAGCAGTTACCCAACGCTAGCAGTCTGCAAGAAGATAACGGTGTACAAAAAAGTAACAGCAAAATCCTCACCAAAAAGCACAGACTGATACGTATTGTTGAGAAAGGGCTACCAAGAGACGCCTAGCCCTTTTGGCATCAAGGATTGACAGCGACACCCACATTGATAGTCCAATATTTAAGACAACTCGTTGCACATAATTTTAGAACAATGTTTGACCTTGTTCTCAATTCTAACAATGTGGAAAAAATTCAGAACTCTCGTAAACTTCCGACACCCGCGCAAAGTTAAACACAGTGCTGATAAATGATTAAGATCAAAAAACAACAAGTTAACGATCTTTTATCAAATTGAAGATAAGCACTCAACTTGATAAAAAACAACAAGTTACGATCGCCACAATTCAGCTAATATATTGAAAACAAGAAAGATCTTTTAGGGATATGTAAAGAATTAAGACTGAAATAACTTTATCAACCAAGTTATCCACACCTAACATTTTGTGGATAAGTCTGTTTATAGATGTGAAAAACCTCAAGTATCTGCTTCAGAGACCTGATGTTTACTAGCATTCCAGTTGCTAAGAAAAATTTAAGACAAAAAAATATCCACCATGATGGAGGATTATTTGCTTTTTGGGGGGATTATGCTTCGCAGCATTAAAGAAAGAGCGTGACCCTTAAGGTCGCCTTTAAACTCTGTGATCTAAAGAAAAACACGGTGGTTTAAAGAGTCTTAATAGCTTTTAAGAATAAAGCTGGAGCGATACATCGGGTTCGAACCGATGACCTCAACCTTGGCAAGGTTGCGCTCTACCAACTGAGCTAGTATCGCATTAGTTAATCGCTGCTCTTACTGCCTTTGGCAATAAATGGCGCCTAACTGTAATGTGGTTGCGGGAGCCGGATTTGAACCGACGACCTTCGGGTTATGAGCCCGACGAGCTACCAAACTGCTCCATCCCGCGTCCGGATGCATTGTTTAAGTCAATGAATCTTGCCTTTAAAAGGCTAATTTGGAGCGATACATCGGGTTCGAACCGATGACCTCAACCTTGGCAAGGTTGCGCTCTACCAACTGAGCTAGTATCGCATTAGTTAATCGCTGCTCTTACTGCCTTGGGCAACAGATAGCGCCTAACTGTAATGTGGTTGCGGGAGCCGGATTTGAACCGACGACCTTCGGGTTATGAGCCCGACGAGCTACCAAACTGCTCCATCCCGCGTCCGGATGCATCAATTAAGTTGATGATTCTTTAAA
>NZ_JADDYK010000095.1:0-52454 GCF_015163615.1 Vibrio sp. OPT18 | reverse complement strand
GCCGGATTTGAACCGACGACCTTCGGGTTATGAGCCCGACGAGCTACCAAACTGCTCCATCCCGCGTCCGGATGCATTGTTTAAGTCAATGAATCTTGTCTCTAGGAGACTAATTTGGAGCGATACATCGGGTTCGAACCGATGACCTCAACCTTGGCAAGGTTGCGCTCTACCAACTGAGCTAGTATCGCATAAGCTAACCGTTCATCTTGTCTGCTAAGAAGCAGCAAATTAACGTTTAACTGTAATGTGGTTGCGGGAGCCGGATTTGAACCGACGACCTTCGGGTTATGAGCCCGACGAGCTACCAAACTGCTCCATCCCGCGTCCGGATGCATTATTTAAGTTAATGACTCTGTTCTCTAAAAAGAGAGAATTTGGAGCGATACATCGGGTTCGAACCGATGACCTCAACCTTGGCAAGGTTGCGCTCTACCAACTGAGCTAGTATCGCATTAGTTACTCGCTACTTTTACTGCCTTGGGCAACAGATAGCGCCTAACTGTAATGTGGTTGCGGGAGCCGGATTTGAACCGACGACCTTCGGGTTATGAGCCCGACGAGCTACCAAACTGCTCCATCCCGCGTCCGGATGCATTATTTAAGTTAATGACTCTGTTCTCTAAAAAGAGAGAATTTGGAGCGATACATCGGGTTCGAACCGATGACCTCAACCTTGGCAAGGTTGCGCTCTACCAACTGAGCTAGTATCGCATTAGTTATTCGCTGCTCTTACCGCCTTGGGCAACAGATAGCGCTTAACTGTAATGTGGTTGCGGGAGCCGGATTTGAACCGACGACCTTCGGGTTATGAGCCCGACGAGCTACCAAACTGCTCCATCCCGCGTCCGGATGCATTGTTTAAGACAATGAGACTAAACCATTTTCATTCTGAGCAAAGCTCTAAGAATAGAATTTGGAGCGATACATCGGGTTCGAACCGATGACCTCAACCTTGGCAAGGTTGCGCTCTACCAACTGAGCTAGTATCGCATTATAAAAGGTCTTTCACCTTTCGATTACCGCTTTCGCCGTAACCTACAAATTGGAGCGATACATCGGGTTCGAACCGATGACCTCAACCTTGGCAAGGTTGCGCTCTACCAACTGAGCTAGTATCGCAATCTGAAAACGTCTTTCGCCGTTCAGGGCTGCGAATTATAAGAGCATTTTTTTGTGATGCAAGTCCTTAATGCAAAATTACGAAACTTTTTACTCAACTGCTGTAAAAGCACACAGATTTGCAAAAAAATTAGCTCTTATGTCCCTGAAAAGTTAGATAAACGTGATCATTTTATCCGACTAGATGTTAATAATCGTTTTTCGGTAGTACTGCAGCTCGGCGATCGACTCTCGAATATCGTCTAACGCAAGGTGACTTCCCGACTTAGAAAAACCATCTAACACTTCAGGTTTCCAGCGACGAGTCAGCTCTTTCAGAGTGCTTACGTCAACATAGCGGTAGTGGAAGTACTCTTCTAACTCTGGCATGTGCTTGTATAGGAAACGGCGGTCTTGACCAATGCTGTTGCCACAAATTGGTGACTTACCTTTTGGTACCCATTTTTCAAGAAACTCAATGGTTTGTTGGATGGCATCTTGCTCTGAAACCGTGCTTTCTTGAATTCGTTTCACAAGGCCGCTGCCAGTGTGCGTCGTTGTGCACCACTCGTCCATCTTGTCCAATTCACTCTGAGGTTGGTGAATAGCCAAAACAGGTCCTTCAGCCAGGATGTTAAGCTCACTATCAGTAACGATAGTAGCAATTTCAATGATTTTATGAGTTTCAGGATCAAGTCCTGTCATCTCTAGATCAACCCAAATAAGGTTCTGATCGCTAAAGGACATAAGGCGTCGCCTATTTGTTTATGTGTAAAAGAGGTACTATACCCAAATAACTATACTCAAACTAGCTTTAGGACCATCGAAATCACGTGGTACCAGCAACATCCTGTTTGAGTCCCCAATCATCAAGTTAGATGTGTTAAGTGAAAAATTGTGGCTAAAAAAAAGAAGTTAACCAAAGGTCAAGTACGTCGTGTACGTAGCAACCAGAACAAGCGACTCAAGAAAGAAGATTCTATCCAATGGGATGAGAACATGCTTGGCGGAACCAAAAGCGGACTCGTGATTACGCGCTTTGGCCAACATGCTGATATCGAAGATCTTGAAACTAACGAAGTTCATCGTTGTAACTTACGCCGTAGTATCGAGACTTTAGTTTCTGGTGACCGAGTGACTTGGCGCGCAGGCTTAGAATCAATGGCCGGTATTTCTGGCGTTGTGGAAGCGGTTGAACCGAGAACTTCAATGCTGACTCGCCCTGATTACTACGATGGCCTAAAGCCAGTAGCGGCGAACGTCGATCAAATGGTTATCGTATCGGCTGTGCTACCAGAGCTATCACTTAATATTATCGACCGTTACCTAATTGCTTCAGAAACGGTGAACATCGCGCCACTTGTTGTACTGAACAAGGTCGATCTACTGACTGATGAGCAGATTGCTGAATATCGTGAAACACTTAAAGAGTACGAGAAGATCGGCTACAAAGTGATGTTCGTGAGTAAAGAGTCTGGCTACGGCATCAAAGAGCTGGAAGCTGAACTCAAAGACCGTATCAACATCTTTGTTGGTCAATCGGGTGTGGGTAAATCAAGCCTAGTGAATGCATTAATGCCAACGCTAGACATTGAAGAAGGCGAAGTCTCTGAGAACTCAGGTCTTGGTCAGCACACAACCACGGCAGCTCGTTTATACCACTTCCCTTCTGGTGGTGATCTGATTGATTCACCAGGAGTACGTGAATTCGGCCTATGGCACCTAGAAGCCGACGAAATCACTGAAGCCTTTATCGAGTTCAAGCCTTACCTTGGCGGTTGTAAGTTCCGCGACTGTAAACACATTGATGACCCAGGCTGCATCTTGCGCGAAGCGGTAGAAAACGGAAAGATCAGTCGATTACGTTTCGACAACTACCACCGCATCATTGAAAGCATGGCGAGTAACAAAGATAACCGTCAGTATTCACGCAACAAAAAAGCCGATCTCTAATCGCGTTTTTGTGAACAAATGTGTGCATTTACTGACAATTGGCGCGAATTTAAGTAACATCTCGCGCCCTAAACCGTCATCGACAGATTTAATTGAAAAACAATTAGCATTGGAAAATTAATACAATGGATAAGATTAAAGTTGGATTGCAGTACTGGATTCCACAACATGGATTAACTCGCCTAGTCGGCAAACTTGCGTCTGCTAAAGCGGGCGGCTTAACGACAGCGATCATCAACTGGTTCATCAAGCAATACAAAGTGAACATGGATGAAGCTCTGCATAGCGATCCAAAACACTTTAAAACATTCAATGAATTCTTCGTGCGTGAATTGAAAGAAGGCATGCGCCCTATCGCTGAAGGTGAGTCTGTTATTGTTCACCCTGCAGATGCACGTGTAAGCCAATTTGGCCCAATTACTGACGGCCAACTGATTCAAGCGAAAGGCCATAACTACTCAGCTCGCGAGCTATTGGGTGGTGATGCTGCGCTAGCGGATGAGTTTATAGACGGTGAGTTCGCAACACTTTACCTGTCTCCAAGTGATTACCACCGCGTGCACATGCCATGCGACGGCACGCTGCGCCAGATGATCTACGTTCCGGGTGACCTTTTCTCAGTTAACCCATTAACGGCAGAGAACGTTCCAAACCTATTCGCACGTAATGAGCGTGTAGTGTGTATCTTTGATACTGAGTTTGGCCCAATGGCTCAAGTGCTGGTTGGCGCAACGATCGTAGGCAGCATCGAGCAAGTATGGGCGGGTACCATCACGCCACCTCGCGGTAACTCGGTTTACAAATGGGATTACCCTGCACAAGGTGACAAAGCAATCATCTTGAAGAAAGGCGAAGAGATGGGCCGCTTTAAGCTTGGTTCAACCGTTATCAACCTGTTCGCTAAAGATGCGATCAAGTTTGACGACACGATGCAAAATGGTGAGAAAACGGTTCTTGGTACACCTTTCGCACACATTGCTGGTAAAGAAGTTGAGACTGAAGCTGTTGATTCAGCAGAGAACACTGACCAAGCTTAAATGAGTTAACTCATTTAAGCTTTAAAGGCGCGTTACTTTTTCTATTTCTATATCAGAGAAGAACGCGCCTTTTTCTTAGCTCTACCGATTCATTTGCTACTCAAGCTCTAACAAACCAAGCTTTCAAACCCTGCCCAGCCTACCTGCTGCTTCTCACTCTTGCCTCTAATTGCCCAGATAAAAGATTGACCAAAAACAAAACAACTGTCGAAACCTTAAACAACTTTTTGATTTTCCAACCCGTCTCCAAGTACCAGAAATCCAGATAACTTACTCTATTTGAAGATATTTTATTCATAGGGTCTTTGTACATGCCTAAACTCAATGTTGGCGTTCTGGTCAAGCTGTTGATTTGTTTTGCGATTCCCTTAGGCGTGTTATTCATGCCAATAGATTCAATACCAATCGATGATCTCACGCTGATTCAACACCGCCTGTTAGCGATATTCTTATTGGCAGCCCTGCTGTGGGTGCTTGAACCTGTCCCGGTATTCGCCACTTCCATTTTGATCATTGCGCTTGAATTGGTGATGATTTCTGACAAAGGCTTACACCTATTTAGAAATCCACCAGCGGGACACGATCTCGGTGAGTTAATCAAATATACCGACATCTTCGGTGCATTTTCGTCACCGATCATCATCCTTTTTATGGGTGGCTTTGCTCTTGCGATATCCGCATCCAAGTACGAACTCGATAACAACCTAGCTCGAGTGCTTCTCAAACCATTTGGTACAGAACCGCGCTTCATTATGCTTGGTTTAATGCTGATCACCGCCGTGTTCTCAATGTTCATGTCAAATACCGCAACGACGGTAATGATGCTTGCGCTGCTCGGCCCGATCGTAGCTTCTGCACCAAAAGGCGATATGGGGATCAAAGCACTCGTGTTGTGTATTCCGATTGCCGCTAATACTGGTGGTATCGCGACACCAATCGGTACGCCTCCCAATGCCATCGCACTGCAATACCTAACCGGTGAAAACACCATCGACTTCCTCGGCTGGATGATGATGGGCTTACCCTTTGTGATCATCCAACTCACCATCGCTTGGTTTCTTCTACAAAAACTCTTCCCTTCTAAAGAAAGAAACATGGTGCTCAAGCTCGATGGACAATTTAGAAAGAGCTGGCGAGCGATTGTGGTTTACATCACCTTCGCTGCGACAATCTTATTGTGGATGACCACCAAACTGCATGGCATGAACACCTATGTCGTGTCTATTATTCCACTGGCTGTCTTTACGCTCACTGGCATCATGGGCAAAGAAGAACTCAAGCTGATTAACTGGGATGTGTTGTGGCTGGTCGCAGGTGGTATCGCGATTGGTATCGGCCTTGATAAAACAGGCTTAGCCGCTGCACTCGCACACGCAATTGACTATGAATCGCTGTCACCGGCGGCTGTGGTACTAACGTTATCTATCGTGTGTTGGTTAATGGCGAACTTCATGTCAAACACCGCGACGGCCAACTTGCTGATGCCGATAGCCGCTGCGATCGGTGCATCCATGGAAAGCCTAGTTGCGATTGGTGGCCTGCAAGGCTTGCTGGTTGTGGTCGCCTTCTCTGCGTCACTTGGTATGATTTTGCCAGTATCAACGCCACCAAACTCACTGGCCTACTCGACCGGGCTTATCGAAAGCAAAGATATGGCGAAGATGGGCATCATCTTAGGTATTGTCGGCTTGCTGATGGTTTACCTCGCCCTGTTTATCATCACCTAGTAAGCGTTAACGCTCCCCTTTAATCCTAACTAAAGCGCTGAATGTAAATTTGGCGCTTTTTTCTATCTATACCACTCCACCCCAAGCAATTAACTAACATTTCAATCAACAGGTAACTGTGATTTTACTTCACTGTTTTACAAAAAGGAGAGCAAATATATTAAGAATTTATGATTTCAAACACAGTCATTCAGCCTAAGACAGCGGCACTATACACGCATCAGAGACACATCAATTCACCATCAAGTACGTCACTGTAGTTAGGTTTTTGTCTAATAAGAGAGGAATAGACCTTGAGACATACTATTAAATTTAAAATTCAGATCGCAATTGCGGTCATTATTGCCGTCGTGAGTGGCGCTCAAGCCTGGATATCGGTTAATCAACTGACTCAAGAGACTGAAGTCGCGATCAACCAAGAAATGAAAAATGTCAGTGTCGGTACTACCAATTATATTGCCGATTGGCTCTCAACTCGCAGCGATATGATGCTTGCTAACGAGCCGACTATTTCAAGCAATAGTAATTCTGACCGCGAGTTATTGATCACCAAACAAGCCGGGCAGTTCTTGTCTGTTTATGCGGGATTCAGCGATGGCACTATCGCGTATGGCGATAAAGGTGAAGATTGGCCAGCAGGCTATGACCCACGCACCCGCCCTTGGTACAAAGATGCCAACGCAACATCAAACCTCATCATTACCGAGCCTTATCAAGACTTCGATGGCAGCATTGTCATCAGCTTTGCGAAAGCATTCAACGGTGAAAGACAAGGTGTCCTCGCAGCAGACTTAACCGTCACCAGCATTATTGATACGGTTCTCAATGTAAAACTGGATAACGATGGCTTTGCGTTTTTAGTGGATGGTAACAACAACATCGTTGCCTACACGGATGAAGAGCTAAGTCAGAAACCACTAACCAGTTTGAACCCAGGACTCACTGCAAACAAAGTGTCGCAATTGATCCAAGACCAAACGATCACCACGCTAACTTGGCCAGGCCAAGGGGATAAACTGGTCTACATTGCCAATGTCCCGAATACCGATTGGTCGTTAGGTATTGTTATCGATAAGAAAATGGCGTTCTCTGCGGTCTCTGATGCGATTCAATTCATCTCCCTAACCTCTTTGGTTTTGTACATCGTCATTTCGATTGCGAGCACAATGGTGATCAACCGCCTGCTTTCTCCATTACAAACCTTATCAGAAGCGCTGACTCAACTCGCTCAAGGTAGAGGTGACCTCACTCAACGTATTGATATCACGCGTATGGATGAGATAGGCAAACTGGCCGAGCTTGTAAACCAATTCTTAAGCCAGATGCAAAGCATGTTGAAGGGCGTCATAGAGCACAGCCACGATCTTAACAATCATGCCGAAAAGGCCAACCAACTGGCGACCCAATCCTCCATTCGAGTTGAGAATCAACAAAACGATATCAACCAGATTGCGACCGCGATTCATGAGATGTCGGCCACCGCAGCCGAAGTGGCGAGCCATGCCGAGTTAACGGCATCGGCTTCTCAAGCCTCTGCAACCGCTTGTAATGACGGCCAAGAAGTAATTCAACAGAACCGCGATGCCATCACTAGTCTTGCGACCCAAGTGGAAGACGCGGCCAATGTCATCCGAGAACTGGAAAACAACGCGCAAAGCATCAACCAAATCCTGTCAACTATTCAAGGCATTGCCGAGCAAACCAACCTATTGGCACTGAATGCTGCAATTGAAGCCGCGCGTGCAGGTGAACAAGGTCGTGGCTTTGCCGTTGTCGCAGACGAGGTTCGAGTGTTAAGCCAAAGAACGCATGGCTCAACGGAAGAAATCCGCGTGATGATTGATACATTGCAGAAGAATACCGAACATGCCGTTGAAAGCATGACCACCAGCACCCAACTGGCAGAGAATAGCGTTGGCTTCGCAGAGCAAGCTCATGGCAGCCTCTCTAAAATCACCCAGGCCATCACTGAAATCAACGATATGGCACTGCAAATAGCCAGTGCTGCAGAAGAGCAACGCGCGGTAAGCGAAGACATCAGCCGTAATACGCAAGGGATCAAAGATGCCTCTGACGACCTAGCACAGCAAGCTGAAAGCAGCCGTAATAGCTCCAATGAAATGAGTAGCGCTGCCGAGTCGATGCGCCGAGATGTGGAGCGCTTTAAGGTATAACTCACCTCACGCAAAGTAAGTAAACCACACCACCGAGAGGCAGCTGACGTAAACCAATAGCTGAAACAAAGTGACCCTTTTCATAAGAATCACTTTGTTCTCAGTTCGGTTTAATGCATATTGATGAGCTAATTTATCCCAGACACAAGGATGTTATTCAGATGGGATTCGAATGGTTGGCTCTAGCTGCCGCTTTTCTTTGGGCCATTGCGAGCCTAATGTCAGTAAAGCCTGCTCAGCACTTAGGTTCTTTCGCCTACAGCCGCTGGCGAATGGGTTGTACCGCAATCATCTTATCGAGTATGGCTTGGTTTACCGGAGGTTGGTCAACTGTCGAAGCCAATCTAGTCACGCCAATGATGCTGTCTGGCCTGATTGGTATATTCATTGGTGATACCGCCCTATTTGCCTGTCTGAACCGAATGGGACCGCGCCAAGCGGGTTTGCTGTTCTCTTGTCACGCCGTGTTCTCGGCGATTCTCGGTTACTTCCTGTTTAGCGAAAGCATGACTTCTGTTGAGCTGATTGGCTCGGCGTTGGTGTTCAGTGGCGTATTAACCGCAATCTTCTTTGGTCGTCGAGGACAGGCTAACAATCAACTCGAAACCATCAAGGGCACCGTTTGGATTGGCGTTGCACTGGGAATTACAGCTGCGATTTGCCAAGCACTAGGTGGCATCATCGCTAAACCCGTGATGCAAACTAATATCGACCCTGTTGCCGCTTCTGCGATTCGGATGATCACCGCCTTTGTCGCCCACTCCGCATTTCGTTTAACGGGTGCCAAGCTGTCACGCGCAATCAACCCGATGAATGGTCAGATATTTGCGATTACGGCAGTTAACGGCTTTTTAGCGATGGCGGTGGGAATGACGCTGATCTTGTATGCGTTGCAGGAAGGCAATGTAGGTATGGTTGCTTTGTTATCTTCAACCACACCGATCATGTTGTTACCAATACTTTGGCTTTACACCAAACAGAGACCAAATGCCTACGCTTGGATCGGTGCCATTGTTGCAGTGGTCGGCACTGGTATTCTGGTCAGCTAGTCAAACCGTCAGTAAGACTAGCTGAATAGAGAGCTAAGAACGTGGGAACGGGAAAGCGGTCACATCATCGATGTGGTCGTAACCCAAAGCCAGCATAATCAGCCTATCGATACCCAAAGCAACACCCGCACAATCTGGTAAACCCGCTTTTAATGCCTCAATCAAGTGATGGTCAATCGGCTGAGGCGATAAGCCCATCTCAATACGCTTGGCGTTGTCATCTTCAAAGCGCTTGAGCTGCTCTTGTGGCTTATCTAATTCATGGAAGCCGTTGGCTAACTCGATGCCTTTGAAATACACCTCAAAGCGATCCGCCACTCGCGAATCCTCGGGGTTAATCTTAGCTAATGCCGCTTGTGAGGCTGGGAAGTCATAAACAAAGGCTGGCACCTGTTGGCCAATCTTTGCTTCCACCCCGATGCTAAACAGCAACTGCAGTAAGGTGTCGCGATCTTCTTCTGGATCAGCAATGTCGCTGAGCCCAAGTTTCGCTGCCGCTTGTTTCAGGGTATCCATCGAATCCTCAAGGGGACACACACCTAACACATCAATAAAGGCTTGTTGGTAAGTCATTCGCTCTGCTGAGCCCGACTTGAGGATTTGCTGCAACAGCCGATCCATCTCATCCATCAGGTCATGATGATCAAAGCCAACTCGATACCACTCCAACATGGTGAACTCAGGGTTGTGATAACGGCCGTTTTCTTCGTTACGGAAAGATTTACAAATTTGATAAATACAGCCACTGCCCGCTGCTAATAGACGTTTCATATGAAACTCAGGGCTAGTCATAAAGAACAGTGACTGACCGTGCGCATAACCCGGCCCTACGAATTCAGTTTTGAAAGTATGTAAATGCACGTCCGTCACCGTGGCGTGGCTCATCGCAGGCGTATCCACTTCCATCACGTTTCGCTCAGCAAAGAAATGACGAATTTGATTAAGGATATCAGCACGTTGCTTTAACTGTTTAATGGTTGCGGCCGGTTGCCATGTAGAGTGCATTATTGAGTTCCATATTACTGAATTCTAGGCGACGAAAATTACCATCTTTCATCGCTTTTGTAAGCTTCTATCTTTCTATTCGTGAAAGCAAAATGTTGTTTTAATGAAGCCAGAAAATTACGTTCTACAATACAATTATCAATACAGATTTCACATCAACATTGATAACAAAAATTATACTCAACAAGCCGTTAACACCCGTTCTGTGGGTTAATCGTTATCAACAATTCATTGCCGTGATTGCAGTCACATAACCTATAATTTCTATGCCTCCATATGCATTACCGACCTAAAAACCCAAATGCATCAACTTTTCGAATACCTTCCTCTCTTACACTGAACCTACCACTTAAGGCTTAGGGGTGCTAAATGGTTCCTACGATTTAGAACCTCCTAAATAGGCTTTTTATAATAACAAGCGGAATACTCCGCATCACACTGGAGAATAACTGTGAAGACAATTACCACAGATATCGCAGTCATCGGCGCAGGCGGCGCTGGTCTTCGTACAGCTATTGCTGCGGCTGAAGCTAATCCTGAACTGGAAGTAGCACTGATTTCTAAAGTTTACCCAATGCGTTCGCACACGGTGGCAGCAGAAGGCGGTTCAGCAGCGGTAATTAAAGACGAAGATAGCCTAGATAACCACTTCAACGATACTGTTGGCGGTGGCGACTGGCTATGTGAACAGGATGTTGTTGAATACTTTGTTGAAAACTCGACTCGCGAAATGATCCAAATGGAACAATGGGGCTGCCCATGGAGTCGTAAAGAAAACGGTGAAGTAAACGTACGCCGATTCGGCGGTATGAAAGTAGAGAGAACGTGGTTCGCAGCGGATAAAACCGGCTTCCACATGCTTCATACTCTGTTCCAGACTTCGATGAAGTACGACACAATCAAACGATTTGATGAGTACTTTGTGGTGGATTTGCTCGTTGAAGATGGCGAAGTACAAGGCCTAATCGCGATTCACATGTCTGAAGGTGAGCTTGTTACCATCAAAGCAAAATCTGTTGTTCTAGCAACCGGTGGCGCAGGTCGTGTTTACCACTGTAATACCAACGGCGGCATCGTAACTGGCGACGGTATGGCAATGGCTTATCGCCACGGTGTACCACTGCGTGATATGGAGTTCGTTCAATACCACCCAACAGGCCTACCGGGCACTGGCATCTTGATGACCGAAGGTTGTCGTGGTGAAGGCGGTATCATCGTCAACAAGAACGGCTACCGTTACCTGCAAGATTACGGCATGGGCCCTGAAACTCCAGTGGGCGAGCCGAAAAACAAATACATGGAACTGGGTCCTCGTGACAAAGTTTCTCAAGCATTCTGGCACGAGCAGCAGAAAGGCAACACCATCAAGCACCCACTTGGTGATGTCGTACACCTTGACCTTCGCCACCTTGGTGAAGAGTACCTGCAAGAGCGTCTACCGTTCATCTGTGAGCTAGCAAAAGCTTACGTAAACGTAGACCCAGCAAAAGAGCCAATCCCAATTCGTCCGACCGTTCACTACACCATGGGTGGTATTGAAACTAACGGTACCTGTGAAACTCGCATTAAAGGCCTATTCGCCGTTGGTGAATGTGCTTCAGTTGGCCTACACGGTGCAAACCGCCTAGGTTCTAACTCTCTGGCTGAGTTCGTAGTGTTTGGCCGCGTTGCTGGTGAAGAAGCGGTGAAACGCGCTGCTGAATTCAAAGGCTGGAATGAAGAGTCTATCGCTAAGCAAGTGAAAGCGGTTGAAGATCGCATCGCAGGCATCTTGGCTCAAGAAGGCGACGAGAACTGGGCTGATATCCGTACTGAAATGGGTCACACCATGGAAGCGGGTTGTGGTATCTACCGTCAAGAAGACTTGATGCAAAAGACCATCGACAAAATCACTGAACTGAAAGCTCGCTACAAGAAGATCAGCATTAAAGACAAAGGCAAAGTGTTCAACACTGACCTACTTTACGCTATCGAAGTGGGTTACGGCCTTGAAGTTGCAGAAGCGATGGTTCACTCAGCGATTCTTCGTAAAGAGTCTCGCGGTGCACACCAACGTCTAGACGACAACTGCACAGAACGTGATGACGTGAACTTCCTGAAACACTCTCTATCTTTCTACAACGAAGATGCAGCACCAACCATCGACTACAGCGGCGTTAAGATTACTAAATCTCAACCTAAAGCTCGTCTATACGGTGAAGCTGCAGAGAAAGCCGCTGCCGCTGAAAAAGCAGCAGAAGAGAATGCGAAGAAGAGCGAAGAGGAGCAAGCATAATGTCAGCGAATCGAATCCAAAAAATTGAAATCCTGCGTTATGATCCTGAGCACGATGCAGAACCTCACTTTCAAACCTTTGAAGTTCCGTTTGATGAAACCATGTCAGTACTTGATGCGATCGGTTACATCAAAGACAACCTAGATAAAGACCTGTCTTACCGTTGGTCTTGTCGTATGGCGATTTGTGGTTCTTGCGGCATCATGGTTGATGGCGTGCCAAAACTGGCGTGTAAGAGCTTCTTACGTGACTACCCGAATGGCTTCAAGATTGAGCCTTTGGCTAACTTCCCAATCGAGAAAGATTTGATTGTCGACATGACACCATTCATCGAACGCCTTGAAGCAATCAAGCCTTACATCATTGGTAACGACCGTAAGCCAGAAGACGGCACTAACATCCAAACTCCAGAGCAAATGGCGAAGTACAAACAGTTCGCTGGCTGCATCAACTGTGGTTTGTGTTACGCAGCGTGTCCTCAGTTTGGTCTAAACCCTGAGTTCATCGGCCCTGCAGCACTTGCTCTTGCTCACCGCTACAACCTAGATAGCCGTGACAATGGTAAAGCTGAACGTATGAAGCTTATCAATGGCGACAATGGCGCTTGGGGCTGTACGTTTGTAGGTTACTGTTCTGACGTATGTCCGAAGAAAGTAGACCCAGCAGCGGCAGTAAACCAAGGCAAAGTTGAGTCTTCAATGGACTTCGTTATCTCGATGTTCAAGCCTGATGGATCGCAAGTAAAAACAGCAGAGGAGGCATAATATGAGCAATCGTAAGCCTTATGTTCGTGAGATGAAGAGAACGTGGTGGAGCAACCATCCGTTCTACCGCTTCTACATGCTACGTGAAGCGACTGTACTGCCTTTGATTCTATTCACTCTGTTCCTAACCTTCGGTTTGGGTGCACTAGTGAAAGGCCCTGAAGCTTGGGCTGGTTGGTTGAGCTTTATGGCTAACCCTATAGTCGTTGGTATCAACATCGTGGCACTGCTAGGCAGCTTGCTGCACGCTCAGACCTTCTTCAGCATGATGCCTCAAGTAATGCCAATCCGTCTTAAAGGCAAATTGGTTGATAAAAGAATCATCGTACTGACCCAGTGGGCAGCGGTGGCCTTTATTTCTTTAATCGTTCTTGTTGTGGTGTAAGGAGCTTTCGTTATGAACACAAATTACAAAGTAAAACCTGTTAACCACAACCCACAACGCTCTGATGAGCCAATCTGGTGGGGCCTATTCGGCGCTGGCGGTACTTGGTTCGCGATGATCACACCAATCACGATTCTAGTGTTAGGTATCTTAGTGCCAATGGGCATCATCGATGCTGATGCAATGAGCTACGAACGTGTGTCTGAATTTGCCACCAGCATTATCGGTGCGCTATTCATCATCGGTACGCTAGCACTGCCAATGTGGCACGCAATGCACCGTCTTCACCACGGCATGCACGACCTTAAGTTCCACGTCGGCGTTGCGGGTAAAGTTGGCTGCTACTTCGTTGCAGGCCTAATCAGCGCGTTATCTGTTATTTTCATCTTTATGATCTAAAAGCAGATACGGGATTCGAGTAATCGAAATGCGAAAAGCTTAAGAGCAGAAAAGCGAAAGCAGAGCTAGGTTATCCAGCTCTGCTTTTTTGTTGTTTGTTGAATATCTTATCTCTCTGACTCGGCTCTGATCTTCCTGCTTTTCGTATCTCTCATCCCGCTTACTTTAATCTGCTCTTCCCGCTTTTCGTATCCCGCATCTCGTATACTCGTATCTGCTTTTTAAGTACAAAAAAAGGCCGCCTAAGCGACCTTTTTCAGATACTTGAAGTAAATTACTTCACACGACCAACGTATTCGCCAGTACGAGTATCAACTTTAACAACTTCACCGATTGCGATGAATAGAGGTACGCGAACTACCGCGCCTGTTGCTAGAGTTGCAGGCTTACCGCCAGTACCTTGTGTGTCGCCTTTAAGGCCAGGATCGGTTTCAGTTACTTCGATCTCAACAAAGTTTGGTGGAGTTACTGTGATAGGGTTATCATTCCACAACGTTAGAGTACAAACGTCATTTTCAACTAACCATTTTGCAGAGTCAGCAACTGCTTTTACGTCTGCTGCGATTTGCTCAAATGTTTCGTTGTTCATGAAGTGGTAGAATTCGCCATCGTTGTATAGGTAGCCTAGTTCAACGTCAACAACATCTGCAAGCTCAAAGCTTTCGCCTGATTTGAATGTTTTCTCTAACACTTTGCCTGACAGCAGTTTACGAAGTTTTACACGGTTAAACGCTTGGCCTTTACCTGGCTTAACGTATTCATTGTCGATAATTGAGCAAGGCTCGTTATCTAACATGAATTTTAAACCGCCTTTGAATTCATTGGTGCTTACTGACGCCATGATTTTCTCTTCCACATCTTTGAGTTAATTTCAATGCCGCATATCATAACCCGAAAAGTCGAATCTGTTGAGCAAAACTGGCTCAAACAACTATCGAATGCGATCTCTGACCCGACAAAACTGCTTGAGGCATTGGAAATAGACCCAACACCGTGGCAAGCAGGCTTCGCTGCTCGTGAGTTATTTGCACTTCGGGTACCTCTTAGCTTTGTCGAACGAATGGAAAAAGGCAACCCACACGATCCATTGCTACGACAAGTTTTACCGCTAAGCGAAGAGTTTGAGGTACACCAAGGCTATTCCGCTGATCCACTGGAAGAACAAGAGAACGCAATACCAGGCTTACTGCACAAATATAAAAATCGTGCACTGATGATTGTGAAAGGCGGTTGCGCGATTAACTGCCGCTACTGCTTCCGTCGTCACTTCCCTTATCAAGATAACAAGGGCTCGAAGTCTGTTTGGCAAACCAGCCTAGACTATGTAGCTGCTCACTCAGAGATCAACGAAGTTATCTTGTCGGGTGGCGATCCACTGATGGCAAAAGATAGCGAGCTAGAGTGGCTGATTCATGCTATCGAACAAATACCACATGTGAAAACCGTTCGAATTCATAGCCGATTACCGGTTGTGATTCCCGCTCGAGTAACGGATGAACTGTGCCAATTGTTAGCTCAAACTCGCCTCAATGTGGTGATGGTGAGCCATATTAACCATGCCAACGAAATCAACTTAGAGCTCAAACAAGCCTTCCACAAGCTTAAGTTAAGTGGTGCTACTCTGCTCAACCAAGGCGTGATGCTTAAAGGCGTAAATAACAGCGCTAACTCATTGAAAGAATTAAGCGAAAAGCTATTCGACGCCGGTATTTTACCTTACTATATGCATGTACTTGATAAGGTTCAGGGCGCAGCGCACTTCTATATTTCAGATGAAGAGGCGAAGCATCACTTTAAGGGATTAATCTCTGAGGTTTCTGGCTACCTAGTACCTAAGTTAACCCGTGAGATTGGCGGACGCAGCAGCAAGACACCGCTCGATCTACACATTGAATAGAGAAGTTGTATCAATGAAACACAATACCTCAGTTGCTCCACCAGCAATCACACCTCAACCAGCGCTTAAGTTCAGCTCTAGAGGTTTCACCATCATCGAGCTGGTCGTGGTGATCGTGATTCTAGGTATTGTGTCGGTCACCGCAGCTTCTAAGTTCCTCAACCTGCAAACTGATGCGCGCATCTCGACATTAAACGGCCTGAAAGGCGGAATGGAGGGTGCAAGTCCTATGCTTTATGGTAAGACATCAGCATTAGGCTTAGATAAGGCTGTCAGCGCATCGATTAACGTTGAGGGTGACGATATATTGGTCGCTTACGGTTACCCAGCCGCGATGAACCAAGAAACTTGGTCAATGCTTATCGAATCCACGTTTCTGGATGCAGAATGGGGCGTGGGTAATGCAGATTGGTATTTTACGAATAGTAATCACGCAGATGGAAAAATCATCTACGCTCCAGCAAGTCGTAAAAAGGAAGGAGATAACTGCTACCTTGAGTACCAAGAAGCGACGGAGACCACGACACCTGTCTTCACCTTAACAACAGACGGCTGCTAGACTTTAAGCATCTTTACCAATCGTTAAGACAAAAAGTTTTTGTTCGATCGTCCGGTCTATTATTAGCATACTCGGCTCTATTCTAAATTTTTAGGAGGGGTGATATGACACAATTTATAGAACAAACTCTCAACCTTGCCCCCTTTAGCTGGGCAGGCCTTGCAGTATGCATGCTGTGTGGTTCGTTAATCGGCATCGAGCGACAAACACGCGGTAAACCGGTAGGGATCAGAACATCGATTCTGATCATCAGCGGTACCTATTTCTTCCTTACGATGGCGATTAGCCTTTCTCCTAACACGCTGGATCAAGCTCGTGTGCTTGGTCAGATCATTACTGGGGTAGGTTTCCTTGGTGCAGGGGTAATGATGACACTGGATGGCAAGATTCATGGTGTAACTTCAGCCGCGATTATTTGGGTACTCGCTGCATTAGGTATGATGATCGCACTAGGGCATCTTTCCCAATCGGTCATTATCACGCTAATGGCACTAGTGATTCTGCTTGGTGTCGACAAGGTGGAAAACAGCTTCCAAAGCCTGCGTCGTGGCGTTCACCAAAAGTGGATGCGAAAAGGTCGCGTGAAGAAGTAGCCTCTCACCTTGAATGAGATCTACTAGACACAATTCCTTAGAGACAAAAAAGAAGCCTAGTCAAACGACTAGGCTTTGAGTTTGTACCAAAGCGCTTAATACACTTGAATACACACCTGATTCTTACCTGCAGCCTTTGCCTTATAAAGCTGCTCATCCGAGGAACGAATGCTTTGGTTTTCCCACAAGTGGCCGACACTGTCGAATTTATACAGAGAATAGAGCGTCGCGCCGCCAGACACAGAAATATTAATCTTGTCACCCGTAGGGCATCGATAACTCTGTAGGCTAATGTCGTTTTGAATTCGCTCAAAGATCGATGAAAGCAACTCAGACGATTCACCCGTAATCGCGACAACAAACTCTTCGCCACCAAATCGAGCCACGATATCTTGCTGTCTAACGCTGTTCAGCATCAACCGAGCAACATGGCAAATCACCTCGTCCCCCACTTTATGGCCATGCTGATCATTAACGACTTTGAAATCATCGATATCAAACACGCCAACACCAATAATCGGCTCCTCATCCTGGGCCAGTAATCGAGCCTCAAAACCACGTCGATTCAGCAAGCCCGTTAATGGGTCGCGCATTGCTAGCTCATTTAAACGCTGGTGCTCTTGTCTTGTATAGAAGCGCCATAGCCATAAAACCGAGAGCAGATACAAAACCAACAGTATCGAAAGCTGAATCTTCTCCATTTCCAAGATATGCAGAAAGTGCTCGCTCTTATCTTCTTCAATACTCAGATATAACTGGGTGTCAATGTCATCAACATACAGAGGCTTAGAATAAGTAAAATCCATAAAACCGTATTTGTTTGCGCCTCGCGTACTGGTGACTTTATAGCCATGGGTAGGGTTTGATACTAAGTTAGAGACATAGCCATCGACACCCAACACCCCTTTAAACTCACCATTAACGTAGATTCCTTTGGTTAAGGTCACCACTTTCTGACCTGTCAGGTAGTCATCATATTGGCCGGTATACACCACTTGGTCTTGCCCTTGAGCTAAGCCAAAGCGAATCGTGTTCACCCAATAAGGCCTGCTATTCACTACCGAATCAAAGGTGTCGCCCTTAATGTAACTGGCAAAGTCAGAAGGCGAAGAGATAATGAACTTCTCTTTTGAAATGAAGTAAATCGCAGAAATGGTATCGATAGTATTGGCAAAATAAGCCATGGTCGGCGCGATGAACAGGCGCTTACCCGCTTCGCTATAAAGGTCCGATTTCGGGTTACACATCTCGCGAGGGCCAGAGAACATAAAATCGAAACGAGGGGCATGTTGCTCCTCACTGGTGAAGTAGCACGTCTCACCTTCGATTTTTTTGTCATGCGAGAATACGTAGGTATCCCCATGCAGTGGATAAAGCGCAGTGATGTTGTACTCAAGCGCATTTATGATCTGTGTGAGCTCCGCTAAAGAGCGTGTCACGCCTTGGTTTTCCATTCCATACTGTTTATCTGATTCTTCCGCTGAATCAACGAGCAACAAGCTCAAAACTACTAAAAAACTGGCGGTCAGGCCTAAGAAAGCCTTTTTAAAATCGACGGTATGGTGGTTAATCAAAGCATATAAATCATCATTGGAAATTTATCGCACATTGTACTTATAAGTAAAAATACTGCAATAGGAAATATAAAACAATATGCTTATTGGGTGATTTGAGAAGTTTATCGTAGAAGTGGAATTGAATGTAATAACGCCCAAACAAGGGTTTAGGCGTTGATAGGCTTAGCGTTTAAAAGCTAATGCACTAACTGAACGTTGCTCGCCAATGGTAGAACCAAAGGCTAAACGACAGCGTTATTTAGCAAAGTTTACAATCGGGAAGCACGGGAAGAAACCGTTGTCAGCACAGTTGATCAGACCAACCTGTACGCCTTCGATTTTGTTGGTTTTGTTGAAGATACCAACCTGAACCGTAGACACTTCTGAAAGGTTCGCCGCACCAACATCAACCATAGTGTTACCTTCTGAGTAGTTGACGAAACTCACGTTCGCGCCTTTCACATCATTAGTAATGTTCACAGCACCAAGGTTAACACCCGTTGTTTTACCCGTGTTCCAGTTGAAGAAACCTAGAGATGCACCAGTCATTTCTTGGTTCACTTTTGATGCACCAAAAATACCAAGGTTCACACCTGTGGTCGTTTGCGTCTCAGACATACCAACAACGGCAAGATCGACACCTTTAAGGTCGTTTACTTGTCCGTGAAGCAGAGCCAAACGCACACCGCCAACCGCATCTGAATCAGGTGCGTTGAAGCCATTGATCGTTGAAAACATAACAGGCGAAGAAGCAAATGCTGCCGGTGCCATTACTGCTGCAGACACAGCTAATACTGAAAGTAGTTTTTTCATTGGGGGAGTCTCCACTGACTTATTGTTGACTTGATTAATCCATTTTTAATCAAGCATTTATTGTCCTTTATTAAACAGCTATCCATGTTAAATCAATGTCATAACTGCACTGTTGAATATAAGCTGCTAAATCATAAAGAGCAATGGAAAAGCTGAAGATCAGATACGGGATACGAGTAAACGAGATGCGAAAGGCAAAGAGCGGAGATAAAAGCGGATGCGGGATTCGAGTGAACGAGATGCGAAAGGCAAAGAGCGGAGATAAAAGCGGATGCGGGATTCGAGTGAACGAGATGCGAAGAGGTTTACTGTTCTAGTGACTTGATTAATGCTCCTAACATACGTGATATTTGAAGTGCTTCCGATTGCCATTGCTCACCAACTTCCCTAGGAATAAATCCGACTTCAACGCCTATATCAGCTTGAGTTGCAAATTCACCGATTGAACCCTTAGCGATTGCGAAGAAGTGCTTACGCTCTTTCAGAGATTTTCGCTCGCAACCTTCAGCGATATTACTGGGTACAGATAAAGCACTGCGAGTAATCTGGTCTTTGAAACCAAAATCTCTACACATAGACATTCCCCGATAAACATTTATCGATAACTGCCGGCTTCTTTGCCAAACATCAAGTTTTCTATAAAGCACAATTCTACCTAAAGACCGAAAACATAATCATCTCAAAAGCACCCAACAGAAAAGTTCTAGAAAAGCACCAAACCTAGAGACTTCTGTTCAGTGGTCGCTTGTAATTTCGAACTTGCTCTTAATCTTTTCGTATCCCGCTCACTCGAATCTCGCATCCGCTCTTACGCTCTTCGTATCTCAATTACCCGCATCCCTCATCTGCTTTTCAAGCTCTTCGCATCCCGATTACTCGCATCTCGTATCTGCTCTTAAGTATTTGCTCTTCAAAAACAAAAACGGAGACCGAGGTCTCCGTTTTCTAAAGCTTATGTATGGCTCTCTCTGTTACGAGAAAGGGGGATGATTACATCATGCCGCCCATGCCACCCATACCGCCCATGCCACTCATATCAGGCATAGCAGCAGACGCATCTTGTGGCTTATCAGTGATCATCGCTTCTGTTGTGATCATAAGACCAGCAACTGATGCAGCGAACTGAAGTGCAGAACGCGTTACCTTAGTTGGATCTAGGATACCCATTGCAATCATGTCGCCGTATTCACCCGTAGCCGCGTTGTAACCGTAGTTACCTTCGCCAGCACGAACGTTGTTAGCAACAACAGACTCTTCATCACCAGCGTTCTTAGTGATTTGACGAATAGGCGCTTCCATTGCACGTAGTGCAACACGGATACCTACGTTTTGCTCTTCGTTGTCGCCTTCAAGGCCAGCAACTTTAGATGCAGCGCGGATAAGTGCAACACCACCACCCGCAACCACACCTTCTTCAACTGCAGCGCGAGTTGCGTGAAGTGCATCTTCAACGCGATCTTTCTTCTCTTTCATTTCAACTTCAGTCGCAGCGCCAACTTTGATTACTGCAACACCGCCAGCTAGCTTAGCTACGCGCTCTTGAAGTTTCTCTTTGTCGTAGTCAGACGTTGCATCTTCGATTTGTTGACGGATTTGAGAAACGCGCCCTTGGATCATCACTTCGTCGCCTGCACCATCGATGATAGTCGAGTTTTCTTTAGTGATAGTAATACGCTTAGCTTGACCTAGGTCTTCTAGCGTTACTTTCTCAAGGTCTAGACCGATCTCTTCAGAGATAACCGTGCCGCCCGTTAGGATAGCGATGTCTTGTAGCATAGACTTGCGACGATCACCGAAACCAGGCGCTTTAACAGCAGCCACTTTCACAATGCCACGCATGTTGTTCACAACTAGAGTTGCAAGCGCTTCGCCTTCTACATCTTCAGCGATGATTAGAAGTGGGCGAGATGCTTTAGCAACCGCTTCTAGAGTCGGAAGAAGTTCACGGATGTTCGAAACTTTCTTGTCGATAAGAAGGATGAATGGGCTTTCTAGATCAACAGAACCCGCTTCTTGGTTGTTGATGAAGTAAGGAGATAGGTAACCGCGGTCGAACTGCATGCCTTCCACTACGTCTAGCTCGTCTTGTAGAGCCTGGCCTTCTTCAACTGTGATTACGCCATCACGGCCTACTTTTTCCATCGCTTCAGCAATGATGTTACCTACTGTCGAATCCGAGTTCGCAGAGATAGTACCTACTTGAGCGATAGCTTTAGTATCAGAACATGGAACAGAAAGGCCTTTTAGCTCTTCAACCGCTGCGATAACTGCTTTGTCGATGCCGCGCTTAAGATCCATTGGGTTCATGCCAGCAGCAACGGCTTTTAGGCCTTCAGTGATGATTGCTTGAGCAAGAACTGTTGCTGTAGTAGTACCGTCGCCCGCCGCGTCATTCGCTTGCGAAGCCACTTCTTTAACCATTTGTGCGCCCATGTTTTGGAACTTGTCTTCAAGTTCGATTTCACGTGCAACAGAAACACCATCTTTAGTGATCGTTGGTGCGCCAAATGATTTGTCTAGAACAACGTTACGGCCTTTAGGACCTAGCGTTACTTTTACCGCGTCAGCCAGAACGTTTACACCTTCTAGCATTTTAATACGTGCGTCGTTACCAAATTTAACGTCTTTAGCAGCCATCTTTATTTCCTTTAAATTCTTGTTTGTTGTTGGCTTTCATCTTCATCATTCTGAGAAGTAACAATGAGAAAATTCAGTATTCTCTTCATCATTAGCCGTTTCAGATTCCCTATCTCGCTCGTACCTCGCTGTAGGGAATGACGTGTAGATTCTATCGAAAATGAAAGCTATCTGATTATGGTCGGAGTGTGGATTACTCAACGATCGCCATGATGTCGTTTTCAGACATGATCAGAACTTCTTTGCCGTCGATTTTTTCGGACTTAGTGCCGTAGCCTTCAGCAAAAATAACAGTGTCGCCAACTTTAACGTCCAATGGTTGTACTGAACCGTTTTCTAGAATGCGGCCTTTGCCAACAGCTAGAATTGTACCGCGAGTTGATTTTTCAGCGGCAGAACCAGTTAGAACGATGCCACCAGCAGATTTAGATTCAACTTCTTGGCGCTCAACGATAACTCGGTCGTGTAGAGGACGGATATTCATCGGTCGTATCTCCTGATAATTTCCATTTAATTTGATAGTTGCCACGATTGGCATGGGGTTAAAGAGTATGTTGGGGCGATGTAGAAGATCCCAAGGGGTGAAAGGGAAAAATTGTGATCTAAGGGGCAGATAAGATCAGGTAAGAGCAGATGCGAGTAAACGGGATGCGAGATACGAAAAGCAAAAACGCCCCTGCGAATAATCCTGTGTAAATGTCAGGGGGTTAAGCAAAAGAAGGCTGCTTTTCTTTTCTCCGCTTTTAGCTCTTCGATACTCGTTTACCCTCATCTCGTATCTGCTTTTCAAGCTCTTCGCATCCCGATTACTCGCATCTCGCATCTGCTTTTAAAACTCGTTTCTTCCCTTCCCGCCCGCATCTGTTTATCCTACGCTTTTAGATTCTATCGGCGTTTTACATGCAAGATAAGCACGGGCTGTTAACCGCCCCAATTGAGAGTACATTGCGAACCATGACCATACCGACCATATTCGGTATGGTGGCGATCTTGATGTTTAATCTCGTCGATACCTTCTTTATCTCATTGCTCGGCACTCAAGCCCTTGCAGCAGTGAGCTTTACCTTCCCAATCACCTTTGCGATTAACTGCATCACCATGGGAATAGGTATTGGCCTTTCTACGTGTATTGGGCGTTTACTTGGTCAAGGCTGCGCACAAAATGCGGCGAGATTTACCTGCCATGGATTATTACTCGCGCTACTTCTGGTCTGCTGCGCTTCCGCCGTTGGCATTATCTCACTCGACCCCTTATTTACTTTATTGGGTGCCGAAGCGGAGTTACTGCCTCTGATCTCTGAGTACATGCTGATCTGGTATGTCACCATTCCCCTATTGGTGATCCCAATGGCAGGCAACAGTGCCATTCGTGCCAGTGGCGATACCAAAACGCCCGCTAAAATTATGATGCTAGCAGGATTAATCAACGGCGTTCTCGACCCTTTACTTATTTTTGGTTACGGCCCCTTCCCTGAATTAGGGATTCAAGGTGCCGCGATTGCCAGTGGTTTCAGTTGGTTTGGCGCTCTGTGTTGCTCGCTGTACATCCTAATTAAACGAGAAAAGCTTCTGGCTTTACCTAATATCAAAAGCATCCTTAGCGATTGGCATCAAATACTGACGATCGGCACGCCAGCTGCACTATCCAACGCCCTCAACCCATTAGCGGGTGCCATCATTATGATGATGTTAGCCAAGCAAGGGACTGAAGCCGTTGCAGCTTATGGTGCTGCCCAGCGTATTGAATCCATTCTTATCATTGTGTTGATGTCTCTGACTTCGGCCCTTACGCCTTTTATGGCGCAGAACTTTGGTGCAAACAACCCTCAACGCAGCTTTAAGGCACTGTTTCTCAGTATGCGTTTTGCTGTGATGTTCCAAGGTTTGATTTTCTTGATGATGGTGCCGTTGAGCATTCCTTTAGCCGCCCTGTTCTCTCAAGAAGAATCCGTACGAGGTATTTTGTGGCATTACCTGTTAGTCGTCCCCTTTAGCTATGGATTCCAAGGCATTGTAATGATGCTGATCAGCGGCATGAATGCCATGCATCAACCACTCAAAGCCTTTCAATGGAGCTTCATGCGTTTGTTTGTGTTTACCTTGCCATTCGCTTGGATAGGCAGCCAAATTGATGGTGTCGAAGGACTGTTTATAGGCTTAGCCTTAGGGAACATTGTCGGCGGTATTTCAGGGTATTACTTTGCACTTCGTGTTAGGAGGAAAGCAGATGCGGGATTCGAGTAACCGGGATACGAAAAGATGTAAGAGCAGATGCGAGATTCGGGCAACCGAGATGCGAAGAGCTTGAAAAGCAGGTACGAGATACTAAAGACTAGAAAGAAGGAAAGTGACATGGAAGACAGTACTTACAAAATGCTCTACGACGCGCCGATTGGCAAGATGATCATTGTGAGCAATGGTGTGTCGCTTATTGAGATTGACCATGTAAATCATGAAGAGCTAATGATTAGCAATCCAGATGACCTTTGCCAACTGGCGACGAAACAGTTAGATGAGTACTTTGCAGGTCAACGAACAGAATTCGATTTGCCATTAAAAGCAACAAAAGGCACGGACTTTCAAAAAGCAGCTTGGCGGGCTTTAACGACTATTCCTTATGGCGAAACCATCAGTTACGGTGAGCAAGCAAAGAGAATGGACAACCCAAAAGCCGTAAGAGCAGTGGGTGGTGCGAACGGCAAGAACCCATTTAGTATTGTTGTTCCCTGCCATCGAGTGATTGGCGCGAATGGAACATTAACCGGCTACACCGGCGGTATGAATCGCAAAGAGTGGTTGCTGGATTTTGAACTCTCCATATTAAAGAAAACCAACAAATAATCTCACGTCATTCCCTACAGCGAGGTACGAGCGTGATAGGGAATCTCTCTTTATATTGAACACCGAATATGACAAGTAATACGTGGTACGAGATTCCAGATATTTCGTTCCTCAATTCTGGAATGACAGTCTAGAGCAGATGAAAGTAACGAGATGCAAGATGCGAGATGCGAGATGCGAAATGCGAAATGCGAAAATATATAACAGCTCTCATTCTGTTAGTGACCCGCTTACTCGCATCATGCACCAGCCCTTAAGCTCTTCGATATTCGCTTACCCGAATCCCACATCTGCCCTTAAGCTCTTCGCATCCCGTTTACTCGTATCTCGCATCTATAAAAAAGCCCGCACTTTGAAGTCCGGGCTTTCAAAATCGTTAAAGCTCAACGTGAACCGCTGAGCCAAGCCATTACTTAACTAAAACATCACCTGACATTTCAGCTGGAATTGCGATACCAGACAGAGAAAGCATCGTTGGTGCTAGGTCAGACAGCTTACCGCCTTCTTTGAACTCAACGTCTTTGTTGCCAACGTAGATAAGTGGCACTGGTAGGTTAGTGTGCGCTGTGTGGATGCCGCCCGTTTCTGGGTTTACCATCATTTCCGCGTTACCGTGGTCAGCGGTGATAAGCAGTTGGCCATCGGCTTCTTTGATTGCTTCAACTACTTTGCCCAGACATTCGTCTAGCGACTCTACCGCTTTAACCGCTGCATCGTAAACGCCAGTGTGGCCAACCATGTCACAGTTAGGGAAGTTACAAACGATCGCGTCGTATTTGCCGCCTTTGATTGCAGCAACAAGCTTTTCAGTCAGCTCTGGCGCGCTCATTTCTGGCTGTAGGTCGTACGTTGCTACTTTTGGAGAAGCAACAAGCTGACGTTCTTCGCCTTCAAACTCGTCTTCTTTACCACCGTTGAAGAAGAACGTCACGTGCGCGTATTTCTCTGTTTCAGAGATACGTAGCTGCGTTTTGCCTTCTTTCGATAGCCATTCACCGTAGGTGTTCTCTAGAGAAGCCGGTGGGAATGCACAAAGCAGTGGAATGTCTGCTGCGTATTGAGTCAGCATCACGAAATCGATCGCTGGGAATACGTTACGAGCAAAACCGTCGAAATCAGGAACGAATGCACGTGTGATTTCACGAGCACGGTCAGCACGGTAGTTCATGAAGATAACCGCATCGCCATCAACGATAGCTGCAGATTCTTCGCCTTCCGCTTTGATTTCAGTCGCTTTAACGAACTCATCGTTTTCGTCACGTGCGTAAGCCGCTTCTAGGCCAGCAACTGCTGTGTCGAATGTAAATTCTGCTTTTGCTTGAGTCAGCAGGTCGTAAGATTCTTGAACGCGGTCCCAGTTGTTATCACGGTCCATTGCGTAGTAACGGCCAATAAGCGAAGCAACACGACCTTTACCTAGCTTAGCGAATAGCTCTTGGAAACGCGCAAGTGTGTTTTCTGCGCTACGTGGCGGCGTATCACGACCGTCTAGGAAAGCGTGTAGGTAGATTTTCTCTGCACCACGCTCTGCTGCCATTTCAACAGCTGCGTAGATGTGATCTTCATGAGAGTGAACGCCACCTGGAGACATAAGACCCATGATGTGAACCGCTTTCTCAGCTTTCACCGCTTTATCAATAGCGTTCACTAGCGTTTCAGTTTGGCCGAACTCGCCGTCTGAAATTGACTTGGTGATACGAGTCAGATCTTGGTATACCACGCGACCCGCACCGATGTTGGTGTGACCCACTTCAGAGTTACCCATTTGGCCATCAGGTAGGCCTACATCTAAGCCAGAAGCCGAGATTAGCGTGTTAGGTTGGTTAGCAATAAGACCGTCTAATACTGGTGTTTTAGCGTTCGCGATAGCGTTGTCTTGGTTGTCTTCACGGTAACCGTAACCGTCAAGGATCACTAGAGCCATTGGCTTCTTAGCTGACATAGGACTGACCTCGTTCAATTCAAAATAAATCGGTATAAAAACAAATTAGCGTAATTTTACTACAGTTTACAGTCAAAACTGTAGTGGAAGATCAAGAAAGGGCGCAGGTAGGAGGATCGAATGTGAAAAAAAGCGTCATTTTAGGAGGGAGTAAAGTAGGGATATGAACACTTATATCCCTACCATCTATATTGAAAAAGCGGAACAACGGTATCCTCACGGCTCTTCAGTTTAGAAGATTAATCTCTGTGTCATGATCTCCATCATCGTCCTGCGACTTTAGATCATGCACCGCTGGTTGCTCTATCATTGTGGTGTTGTTGGTAACATATTGAAAGCTAAAATCATCCCACAATATTTGATCCAAGCTTTCTTCGATTTCTTGATTAGATGAAATATCTATTATCATGATTACTGCCTCATATCGCTACTAAAGCTCATAGTAATTATGGACAATAATCATGACGTTTCCGAAAAGATTGTGTGAAGTATTTGCTAACTAAAAGTCATAATTCATATAACCGAACCCAATATCGCCTCTAGGTTCTAGGTTCTAGGTTCTAAAAGGAGCTCTTCTTGGTTCTGAGCAGCATTCCAAACTAAATCCCCCACCCCATCTGTCGGCTTAAACCCGGTTGGCGCATCGAGAAGAAGCTGGCGAATCACATCATGTTGTAGGCTGTGACAAGCGAAATCCAGAGATTCAAGTAGCGTGTCATATTCATTAATCGGTAAGAACACCTCTTGTGCCGTCATGATTCGCTCATGAGCGGTTGGGGATACGTTATCGCCAATCAATAACTCTTCATACAGCTTCTCACCAGGGCGCAGGCCGGAGAATTGGATCTCAATATCACCATGAGGGTTCTCTTCATTCTTAACAGACAGGCCGGAAAGGTTGATCAGGTTTGCTGCAAGGTCTGTGATTTTAACCGATTCACCCATATCAAGAACGAAAACATCGCCGCCTTTACCCATAGCGCCCGCCTGAATCACCAATTGCGCCGCTTCAGGGATGGTCATAAAGAAACGGGTAATATCGCGGTGGGTAACAGTGAGTGGGCCACCGGCTTTAATCTGCCTTTTAAACAGAGGAATGACCGAGCCAGATGAGCCAAGCACATTGCCAAAGCGAACCATACAGAAACGTGTGCCGTTGTCTTTTTGGTTCTCTTGTTCAGCCAAAGCTTGCAGGCCTAATTCCGCCATACGCTTGGTGGTGCCCATCACGTTAGTTGGGCGCACCGCTTTGTCTGTCGAGATAAGCACAAATGATTCAACACCCGCCTCAATCGCGGCTTTAGCCGTATAGTAAGTGCCGTAAACATTATTACGCACACCTTCGACAACGTTATATTCGACAAGAGGAACGTGTTTATAAGCCGCGGCATGATAAACCGTCTGCACACCAAAAGACTGCATTGAGGTCAATAAGCGATGTGAGCGCTGAACGGAACCTAGTAGAGGCACGATTTCAACATCGTAACCTTTGGTTTCTTTAACTAAAGAAAGCTCGCGATCAATTTGGTACAGGCCAAACTCAGAGACTTCAAACAGCACTAATGTTTTAGGTTGTTGTTTGAGGATTTGACGACAAAGTTCAGAACCAATAGAGCCGCCAGCACCGGTCACCATCACCACTTTATCTTTGATGTTAGCTTCCATTAACACTTGCTGAGGCGCAACCGCATCGCGACCTAACAAATCTTCAATAGGTACATCGGTCAGTTCATCAATTTTCGCTTTGCCAGACACAATATCCGCCATGTCTGGTACCGTTTGAATCTCAACAGGCAGTGGCGCTAACAAGTCCAGAACTTGCTTACGGCGTGCACGAGAAGCACTTGGTATCGCGAGTAATACTTTGGAAATATCATATTTATTGATCAAGGCTTGAGTTTTGCCTAAACCAACAACAGGTAACCCCAAGATCACAGTGTTAGTGAGTGTGCTATCGTCATCAATAAATGCTCTCACTCGATAATCTTCGGAAGCACGAAGTGCCACCGCAAGCTGCCGACCACCCGAGCCAGCGCCATAAATCAACACTTCTTGACGAGAGTCTTTGGATGGTGACGTAGTGGCGACAAGGTTACGGACAATAAGACGAGAACCACCACACAATAGCGCTAAATAAGCACCATAGATAATAGGGACAGTGCGAGGGATTGGCTCTTGCAGGTAATAGGCGAATACGGCCAAAGATACTGCCGATAATATCGCACCAGCCATCACCACAAACAGTGCTTGAAAGGTGAGGTAGCGAAGAACGGCACGATACAGTCCAACTTTTGTAAAAATGAGGACCGTTGTTATTACCGTTAAGCCTGCCAATAATAAATTATCACCATCACTCAAAAATTGAAAATCGCCTAGCCTTGTCCACAGCGCAATGTGCAGAGCAAATATAATGAGTAAAGCATCAATAGAAACACTGATAACCCGCTTTTTAAAACGAGAAAGATGCCATATAAAGTTTAGACGTTGCATAAAATGATTCTTAATAGTTATTTATAAAGTCATTGATAAATATTTAGGCGTATATCAAAGAAAATGGAACATTACGGGTTTAGACAATCAATAGGTAGGTAAACAACGCGCTAGTAGGTTTGACAACCCTTAGCCAATCCCTCATTCAGTTAAACTGACCTCAACAGGCACCAGAGCCCTTGAGTAGTGTTATAACCACCTCTGATGCTAAATAGAACGAGTATTATCAGGATATTACGTCGAAAAAGTCTTAATTTTGTGCAACCTTATAACTCAGCGATAAAATATTTGAGTGTCCCATAACTTTATTTTAACTGCTTGTTGCAAAGTGTAAAGGGTTACGCAGCCAAACGATGTGAGTTCTACTATCATCATGGGATTTATTGGAGGTAAGTGCAACAGAACGGATGCAGTTGATTCTCTACTATCTGAAATCAATAAAGGTAAAGTTAACTATGCATGAGTTAGAACATTCACTCAGTTTAAGTAAGACTTCAAAAAGAGTAAACAAGGTGTCGCTCACTCACTCACCGGAAATTGGTTAGGGCTTCCAAAGTGCCATACTTAAGCCAGATCTGTTACTCACTAACCAAATTGTTGACAAATACTCCAACTGGCAAGGGTTGGGTTGCGTAATCATTTGCCATGAGCTCAACACTTATACGAAACTTAATTCCACACTTACTTCCTCTACATACCTCAAGCCGTGATCAAACTTTGCCCTGATAATCCACTAGTGTGCATTTTCAACCCTTTGATGAACCCACCGCACAGCGAAATTCGCAACCTGAGCTTTCTGAGAGTTTAAGCTATTTATCAAAACTCATATTAAGCTGATTATTTTCTAAAAATCACTTATCTATTCATCGATAATAGGAGTTTAATTATTTAAAGCTAATAGCAAATCGTTAGAAAAATAAAATTAATGATATAGTAACCCTAATTTTTCTTATTAAACTCAACTAATCGAGAAATTAAAATCTCATGCCTATTTGTCAAAAAATTGCATACCAGATTTTTAATAGGTGGCTCTACGTATTTTATTATCAAGTAAGCCAAATAGCCGACAATAATAATAGGTGCTACAGGTAGAAGTATTGGTGGAATACCCAGTTCAAGCTCGGACAATTGTTTTATTAGAGAAACCATCATATTTTCATGGATCAAGTACAAGGGATAACTTATATAACCCAAGAAAAGCAGCCCTTTTGTCGATAAAATTCTTCCCATGCTTTCAATATGAATCGGTAACCAGAAGACCACTAATACCGATAATGAATAGATAACAACTATCGGGTTCGTATTAAAAGAATAATCTAATGGATTGTATGCTCCCCATATAATAGAAGAAATTACCCCCCATAATAAACCATAGCTATGCAAGCTATTTTTACCCTCCTTAGTTGCCAAATAAAAAGTAGCACCAGATAAAAACCAACCAAAGTGCTGAGTTCCAATATATCTATGTATCAGCAGTAAATTTTTCACCAACTCACTCTCAGCTACCTGGGACAAGAACAATAAAGCAAGAAAGCTAGAAAAAAGGATAGTCAGGGCTGCCAGTACAAACCTACGCCCTAAAAAGAAGTAAATTGCACCTATAAATACATAAAATTTAAACTCTACAAATAAGGACCATAGGGCTCCTTCAATAATCACTTGGTTGTTAGGAAAAATAAGACGCCAAAAACCATCTTGAATCAGTGTCAGTCCAGATAAAAAACTTGACAATTCAGGCTGCCCCATCGGACGATGAGGAAATAATGGGGCTGTAAAATAAATACACAGGCTTACTACAAAAATTGTAGGCCATAGCCTCACCCATCTCTTAAAGATGAACTCTCCTATCGATTTTGTTTTATCTAAAGTTAAAAATATCACAAATCCGGATAATAAAAAGAAAAGTGGGACGCCTAAGTAGCCTAATGAGATAACTGGCATACTTTTGAATTCTGCCATAAAAGGCATGAAATTGGGATAACGTGAATATGTATGGAAAAGTACAACCCATGCGATAGCTAGCCCCCTAATTCCATCTAAATGCTTAATTCTCATTTATTAAAACCTAGTTAGTTTTCAAAATCTCAAAAAGTAGTAAGAGTCATTAACGAAAGTAGAAAAAATGCTAACCAAATACATAGATTTCCTGTGTTTAAAAATTTAGTATTAACGTGAATTTCGTAACTTTTATCGATTTAAAATCTTTTGACCCAGCTTTATTCCAGACACCTCAACGAACTTGTAAGTTAATGACGAAATATATATAACCAGAAAGATCTGCAACAGAACATATAAGTTATTTACCAGAACACTTGCAAAATCAATTTGACCTGAATCTAAATGAGTTTGGATATTTAAGATATTACCTAAGATAGGTAAAGCCCAACCAAATACAAGCAAAAGGGCAGCGTGAGTTAAGTAAACGGAAAATGAATATCCGCCGAGCTTTTGAAAAACTGGCTTATTGAGCAAGGTTGATATTAATCCTAATTCTAGAGAAAATAATATCACCACACATGAGAATATTGCTATATTAAAATTTCTATAGAAGTCAAAATCATAAGAAATAGTAAAAACCATAGCAATAAGCAGGCTAACCTCTGCCACCGTCGCAGTTATTCGAGACATTTCAATAGTTAACACAAGATTCTTATAAATAGTTTCATATACGAAAACCCCAATAAAGAAACATGATAACCCTCTATAAGGTGAACTTGATACTGATATTAATTCCATATAAAAATATATTCCAATCACCCCCCACAACATAAGCTTTACTTTTTTTACAGGTATATATAAGGTGAGATAGAATATAATATACAAACCAAATTCTATGCTTATTGACCATGATGGGTAGTTAAAGCTTGTGTCAGTAAAATAGTTAAACCATGCATGTATTAATAAAGCATTGGGTAACAACTCATTTAATGAATTAGCCCCCTGAAATACTTCAGCCCCTGGAAGCATTAATCCTCGAATTGAATATAGAAGCACAAATATTCCCAGCATGAAGATGTGGAGTGGGAATAATCTAAAAAATCGCCCTGTTACAAACTTTTTAAAATCCACCGTTCTTTTCGTATATGTATGCGCCAATACAAAACCACTTAATATAAAAAAGAACTCTACCAAAATTGCGGAATTTTGAAAAAACGCTAAAGATGTTAGTGTTCCATTAATTACTGGCATATGGAACAATACTACAGATAATGCAGCTAACCCTCTAAAAGCATCTAGTGTTAAAAAGCGATTATTCACTTTCAATTACCTCTGAGCAGCCTGCAATACATCTAAAATAACAGCAGAAGTTTTGTCAATCTCTGCCTGAGTCAATGTGGGATGCACTAAAAACATTAAGCTGGTTTCACCAAGCTCTACTGCATGTGGTAGCGGCTTTTCTGGACGCCAGTTGGTGCCATCAAATGCTTTTTCGTTATATACCTCAGAGCATGATCCTTGGAAAGCAGGTACTCCTTGGGTAGAAATTGCTTCTACAATTCGATCTCTTGTCCAACCATCAGCTAGATTTTCAGGCTTAACAAATAGGTAATGTTTGTATTCGGCATGCTCAATATAATCGGCTACCTCTACTGTACGAACCACATTTAGATCTGCTACTGCACTATCTATCACTTTACCGTATGACCGACGCTTTTCTGTCCACTCATTCATACGGGTTAGTTGAATACGGCCAATGGCTGATTGCATTTCAGTTAATCGCCAGTTGGTGCCAAACCTTTCATGTAGCCATCTAAAACCCGGGGGATGGCCTTGGCTGGCATCAGCTCCATATATGGCATCAAAGCTCTTACCATGATCTTTATAAGACCACATAAAATCCCATAGAGCTTTATTGTTAGTAGTTACCATGCCACCTTCGCCGCCGGTAGTCATGATTTTATCTTGGCAGAAAGACCACGCACCGATGTGACCTATAGAGCCTACACTGCGGCCTTTGTATTTTGCACCGTGGGCTTGAGCGCAATCTTCAATTACATAAAAACCGTGCTTTTGGCTTAGTTCCATAATGGCATCCATTTCTGCTGGCATACCAGCAAGGTGCACTACGATAACAGCCTTGGTGTTAGGGGTTAACACCGCTTCTATACTTTCTGCGGTAATATTTTGACTGTTTAAGTCCACATCGGCAAATACTGGTGCAGCGCCGGCGGTAACAATTGAGCTGGCTGATGCTAAAAAGGTACGGGGGGTAGTAATTACCTCATCACCGGCCTGTACACCAACGGCTTTTAACGCCAAATCTAAAGCTAGGGTTCCATTACCAACCGCAATAGCATACTCACTGTCTACAAACTGGGCAAATTCTTTTTCAAACTGGCGGCCCTCTTGGCCTGTCCAGTAGTTTACTTTATTAGAGAGCAATACGCGTTGTACTGCATCAGCCTCTTCTTGTGTAAAGCTCGGCCAAGGGGAAAACTTTTTATTTAACATAAGGTTACTTCTATATCTGTGCTGGAACGGGGAGGCTTATGAGATTAGAGCCAAAAAATTAAAGATTTAGTCAAGATAGATTATTCCTAAATCACATCGGCAGGTGTGCCAACAACTGTTTTTCCATCTGGTACCCTGTTTATAACAGTAGAGCCTGCGCCAACAATTACTTTATCACCAATGGTTACCAACTGCTTTACTTGAGCACCAATGCCGATCCAGGAGCAGCTACCTACCGTCACACCACCGGCTAGATTAGCTCCGGGGCTAATGTGAACACAATCTGATAACTTACAGTCGTGATCTACAGACGAGTTGGTGTTTATAATGCTGGATTTGCCTACTGTTGTAAAAGAATTAACAGTTGCGTTGGCCATAATAACCGTTCCAGCTTCAATAACTGCATACTTACTTACCACTGCAGATGGATGAATTAGAGGAACTAATGTAGCGCCACATTTTTCAAGTTGTTGATGCTTACTTAAACGAATGGCATTGTTGCCAATAGCAATAACTACAGCATCGTACTGTTGGTGATTGGCCAAAAGAAATTTGCTATCACTACTGACTCTCCAATGCTCTAAATGGATTAAATCAGGCCACCTGTCATCAAAAAAGTGGATTTCGTTATAGCCATTAAGCTCTGCAATTTCAGCTATGACTTTACCATGCCCACTAGCTCCTAATATAGCAATACTAGGCATTTGTATTTATCTCTGCGCTTGCTTCGGCTCCATTTCCCTTAAAAGGCTCAATGGTTACATGCCCATCTGCAGAAATGTCTTCTTTGAAAAGAACTTTTTTTATCGTTAAAAGTAGTATTTTTATATCAAGCCATAATGATTGATTTTCGACATACCATGCGTCATATTCAAATTTTTGCTCCCAACTAATAGCGTTTCGGCCATTTACTTGAGCCCATCCAGTAATGCCTGGGCGTACGTTATGTCTTGTAGCTTGGCGCTTATTGTATAACGGCAAGTACTGCATCAAAAGAGGTCTTGGACCAACTAAGCTCATATCACCTTTTAATACCGAGATTAACCCCGGTAATTCATCCAAACTAGTTGCACGTAATTTTTGTCCAAATGGAGTTAAACGTTCCTCATCTGGTAGTGCTTGACCATTAGCATCGACTGCATCTTTCATACTACGAAACTTTAGCATGTTGAACGGCTTACCCGATAAGCCTGGGCGTTGCTGTTTAAATAGTACAGGGCTACCTAGTTTCTTTTTAATCTGCCAAGCAGTAATTAGCATAATTGGTGAAAGTAAAAGAAGTGCTAACAGCGAAGCTGTAAAATCGATTAGTCGTTTCATTTTTGAGTTACTTCTGAAAATTGCTGTTTATAAAACTTTTTTAGTTCTTCTAGATAAAAGCTACGTTCAAACTTCTGCCTTATATTGTTTCTTGCACTAATACCTAACTGGTCAATATCTTCAAACTTCATAGCATCTAACATAGCTTGGGCTAATTCCGCGGACGATTTTGGCTCTACTACCCAACCGTTAAAGCCATTTTGAATGATCTCATTACAACCGTTAATATTAGTGACAATGGATGGTATTCCCATACTACCGGCTTGAAGCGGTGTATTAGGAAACCCCTCTCGATAACTTGGTAGCACCAAAACATTGGAAATAGCAAGTAGAGGTCTCACATCATTTACCCAACCTGCTTGTAATACCCTAGGGTGCGCTTCAAGTTCATCTACAATCGATTGAATTAGAGGCAAACGTTCATCTTGGTCTCCTACTAAAAGGAGATAAGCGTTATTAGGTAATTGTTTAAATGCAGATAATAACTCGTTAAAGCCCTTTTCTTGAGTAAAGCGACCAACAAAACAAAATACAAAAGCATTACTGCGAATACTTAGTTTTCTCCTAATTTCACTAGACTCTTCAGCTACACTAGCTTTACTAAAATAGTCGGTATCTACACCAGCAATATTTCCGTTACCTATAACATTTAGTTGCTTAGTTGTTATACCTTTGCTAAGTAAATCTTGCTTAACCCCCTCCCCTTCCGGCACAATGGTGGTTGCACAAGCGCAAATCAATCTATCCATCCACATCAAAATTAACTTTTTCACACCAGTAGATGTTGGAAAAATCAGCCCTGTAAAAGTGTGAATACGTACCGGTACTCTAACAATAAAACCTGCAAGCATTGTTATCAAGCCAGCTTTAGGAGTATAAGAATGAACTGCATCAGGTTTGTGTTTGAACAAGAATTTAGTCATGTTAAACAAGCTTACGACATCCTTTAAAAGACTTATACCACGCTCCATGGGCACAGAGTACGTTGGTAGTTGCTCACTCGAACCCACTTCTGCTAATTCCACATCAGGGCTCGATATTAGGATAATATCATACACTGACGATAAACATTTTGGCTGCCCATTAAGAATACCTTTAAGGGTAATGGGTACAGTGGTGACGATGCATAATTTCGGCTTATTAGTCATCAAATGCACTCTTGGGGTCTTGGTAATATTTTAGCCACTTAGTCGCAACACCTTCAATCGAGAAGTTTTCTATTATATGTTGGCGATTTAGTTTGCCTATCCGTGCCCATTCGTCATTTGATTGAGCTAACTTATTTTCGATTGCAATTGCCAACGCGTTACTGTCCTGAATGGGGACTACTATTTCATTTTCCGTTAACCACTCCTGACAACCACCAGCATCTGTCGTTATAATATTACAGCCAGAAGCCATTGCCTCTCCTATCACAATTGGCAAACCTTCAATTTTAGATGACATAATCAAGCAATCAGTATTCGCGAGTATACTTGGAACATCTTTACGAAGGCCTAAAAAAACCACCCTTTGTTCAATCCTTAGAGATTTAGCTTTATATAATAATTGTTCAGTATTGAGCCCTACCACCAAAAACTTTACATTATAATCCTTGGGAACTGCGGCAATAGCTTCTAATAAGTTATCATAATCTTTTTCTGGAACGTTTCTACCTACGGCTGTAAAAACCTTTGTATTGGATGCAATACCCAAACCTGCCTTAAATTTAGGATCTTCCTTTGATGTAAATCCAGTTACAGAAATACCGTTAACCATCGATATAATTTTATCTGGTTTCGCAGCTCCAACCTCTATATATCGTTTTACTGACTGCTCTCCCACATTTGTCGTCAATTCGGCTAAAGAGCTGGTCAATCGATATGCTAACATTCGAAGCTTACCGCCTTCGTTCGAACTATGAGCTGTCGTTATCAATGCAGGAATTTTACAAAACAATCTTACCACCCTTGTAATAAGATTGGCATGAACCATATGGCTATGAACAACATCTGGTCGAATAACTCTTACTAAATACGCCAATTTAAACAGAGTTTTAGCTAATGAGACTGGGGTTTGTTTTAAGTCCAAACCAATAACATTAATATTTTCGCTTACAGGCGAAACGACTTGCTCGCCAAATAAATATATAATAGTTACCTGGTGCCCTAGTTGTTCAAACTTATCGGCGAGGTTACAAACTTGTGTTTCAGCCCCCCCCATCCCTAGACCAGTTATTATATATAGAATTTTCATTAGACTGACCATTTAAAAGTAATGAGTTTCCCATTACTATTGAAGTTTATTACTTTTGCCGGGTTCCCTACAGCTGTAGAGTTATTAGGTAGAGATTTAATTACAACTGCAGAAGCTCCTATAGTCACAGCATCACCGATTTCTACATCTTCAACAATGCTTACATTGGGCCCTATATAAACATTGTCACCAATAGTTGCCGCAACACCTCTGGTGGTTCCTATCGAGGTAAACTGGCTAACAGATACATTGTTACCAATGATAGTTGACGGGTGTATGACTACAGATTGACCATGAGCTATATAAAAGCCATAGCCAATTTTAGTAGATGGATAGATCTTCAACCCGTATTTAATGCCAAAATGATAATGAAAAAACCTGGCCACTTTACGAACTGGAGTCGAGCCAAATTGGCATAACCGTAAAAAACACGTAAATTTAAATCCTGGATTAAAAAAAAAGTTCCTAAAGAATAAATAGAGAGTAACCTTCCCTTCATACCTATATAAATCAGACTTTATATAGTCCCAACTCATACTCATTTATATTTTACCTTCGCCTGTAAAGCTCTATATAAAACCCAACTTATTGGAGATAAAGCTAGGGTTAGTAATGGGGATGGTGACTTGAGTATCTTATATAAATCACCGATAATTAACGTCGAAACCCCGTAGTGCACTGCATTTCTAACCTTGTAAAACAAAGATTTACTCTCTATCATGTTCACCTCTCTTGCATACCTAAAACCTTTGGGGCTTTGGAAATATTGCTTAAAAATTGTATCTGATGAGCCACCCTGTTGATAATCTACTGTTGCCCACACTTTATTTATAGGGATTAAGTGATAATCGCGGCAAATAAGAGTTGGTAATGTATCTAAAGGCACCAACCTTTCCTCAGGATATTCAGGGTATGCAGGGTAAGCCTTCGTTAATACCGAACGCAGCACTTGTTTTTTGTCACCAGAGCCCTTCTGATCTTGATAAAAATCGATTAATGATGTTGGCTGATACTCATTTTTAAATGTAGTGCCAATTAAAGTGCCATCCGTTGTTTCATCTAAACCAATCATACCTGCGGCTTTGGAGTCACTCTTAACTTTCTGCCATTCAACAAAAATAGAATCGATAGCATCTATAGGCATGTAGTCATCTGAATCAATACACACATTAAGCTCTGTATCAATATTTTGGTAGGCTATGTTATGAGCGGTATGCATACCTCCATTTTGTTTATAGATATATTCAATATCTAAAACAGCTTCTTCTACCCAGCTATCAATAAGCTCTTTAGTGTTGTCTGTAGAACCATCATCAACAACCAACCACTTAAAATTTTGATTAGTTTGCGATTTGAGGCTTGCGTATAGCTTATGAATGCAATAAGCCCGATTATAAGCTGGCGTAAATACAGTAATAAATTTCATAATTAAAATAGAAATAACAAGTTAAAAGTAAACACTACAGCTAGCAGTGCAGATGCATAGCGATTTTCATATTTAAAGTAGCTAGACTTAAGTAAAGGGTAAACTATGACCAATCCATACATAAACCAAGACAGATAAGCAAATCTATTTGAGAATGGAACCCTAATAACCAACAGCCAGAACGCGTTTGCTGTTATATAAATTGCTAAAATTTCCAAATAGACGGAATCTAAAAACTTCAACTTATATACATAGAAAGCCCCAATCAAAATAGGCAATAATGCATACAATATATAATCAACTCTAAAACCCCAATCAGCTTCTGCATTATCGGAGTTTACGTAATCTGCCAACTTATCACTAAATATTCCCAAATCTGCTAAAAATACACCTAATCCAGGTACAGAAAGGGAAATTAGAAAACAGACTATCCAGCCAGAAAAATACCAGTTTATGTTTTTGAAGTACTTAAACAGTAGAGCAGCAGCGATAGGTAAGAGTATCGATGAATGTGTAAAAAAAGCCATTGCATATAAAAGGTACCTCGAAGTATTTTTAAAACTTAATCCCAGTAGAAAAAGTGAGGTTGCGAGTCCATTGCGTATTCCATTTACACCATAAGATATAAAGAAACCTGAAAACACCATAAATGCCATAGCAATGGCCCAGTCTTTAGTAAACCAACGACGTACCGCCCAAATCATCGTACCAACATATAGGCTCATCACTACTAAGAAGAAAGTTCTAGTATCACCATAAGGGCTAATTTGAGCAAACAAATACATCAAACTATTAAATAAAACATCCCCACCGCCAATTTCTCTACCATTTTGTATTTCTAAAAAGATTAGGTGGTAATTAGCAGAGTCGCCAAATAAGCGCGCTGAAGGGGGGCGGTAACCCATCAACACGACAGTAAACAGGATATAAAAAAGCATAATTACATTTATAATTATTGGCACACGTTGCTTAAAGTCTGCAAATAAAAACATATAAACGCATGCGGAAGCAATCGTAAAGATAAGTACTGTTTTATAAACTGGCCAGTAGAGTGATAAGTCGATTAATGTCATTTTGTAGGAAACGCTCTATACAGTTTATCTAATTCTGAGGTATTTGAATGACCAACACTCTTATTATAATCAATGAGTTGCAATGCCTGCTTTCGGTTTTTGTAGAGGCCTTCGATGCTATCGGCAATTTCGTCAACAGATTGGCCACATATAACGCCATTAATACCATCATTAAGCTGACTGCTCGCCGTCGGGTAATCAGTGATGATTACAGGTTTCGCAAGGATGAGAGCCTCACCTACTGTCACCGCTTTACCCTCGTAGCGAGATGGCTGTACATAAATATCTGCCGCACTCATATATGGATATGGATTGGTAGTGCTACCAAGCAATACAAATTTATCTTCAAGTCTATGCTGCTTAACCTTACCTTCAATTAAAGCTCTGTCAGCACCTTCACCAACAATGTACCAATTGATGTTTGTATAGCCACGATTATGGAGCTCTGCTAAGACATCAACTGCCCTATCAAAAGCTTTGGGCTCACAGAGACGACCAACACTAACTAGGTTAAAGCCCCCACTTAAAGGTTGCTCAATTGGCTCAGTTGCCATTTTTCTTACGTACTCTGGCGAAGTTAAGTTTTCGACTAATATTATTTTGTTTTTTAGGCTTGGATGTGTTGCTAAAAAAGCATCTGTGCAAGCATCAGAAATGCTTGCGATGTAATCGAACTGCTGCCAAATTTTCAAATCGGCTTCAACATCAATACCAATGGTTGAGTAATCAGTATGAATCCAAGCTATCTTGGTCTCAGCTTTGACATTAAAAGCAGTAAAGTGGTGCGGCCAGAGATAACTTATTGCAACATCGTACTTGTTATTTATCCTCGGAACATTATTTACGCAACTATTCCAAATGGTTTGGTATTGAAAATAGCCAGAAGCGCTAATACCTGTCGCTTTAGCATACTTCTGAGCCTTAAAACGAGATAACAAGCGCTTGAATGCCAATACGGGATGTCCAGAAAACAAAGTTCCCTTAATGCCTTTTCTAAATGTTTTACAGACACCAATTTCTGGTAGCAAGTTAACTCTAGAGTCGATTAACCCCATCAATGGGCCAGTGTGACTATGCAGGTGTAAATCAACTTTATGGTTACTATAATCAAAGTTAGCAAGCATGCTAGCAAGGCTTCGTTCTACGCCACCAATTTCCATATCGTAGCTGCTAATTAATATTTCTTTCATCTGAACCATGTCCAAAATTTTAAGGCTAATTTCTTCCCTAGTATAGCGACTATTGCAAGCTTAATATAACGAATATAAAATTCTTTTTTCTTGCCCCAAGAAATATCAAAATGATGCACCGTATAAGTATTTTCATTGCGATTATCAATACGGTTAATATAATCCATCGGAGAAAGATACTCCTTTGGCATAATCGTAATTTTTCTATTCTTATAGATAAGCTCTTGATTGCTATTGTTAGCTTTAAGCCCGCATTTAATTAAAATTTCAGTTAAAACTTCAACGTTAGTTTTCATATCTAAGTTGCCGCTATTATCAACGAAAGAGCGAGCGTTATACTGACTTAAGAAATCAAGAATAAGTTGGCTGTTTTTCTGAGCAATAATAGTACTTGTACAGACCCAATCTTTTTCTTCAAACCCCAGAATTACATCTGATTCTCTATGATTGTCAAATAAAGGTGTTAAGCATTGAACAACTTCAACATCAGTATCAAGGTAAACACCACCGTACTCGTATAGTGCTTTTAATCGGGCATAATCAGATACAAAGGCAAATTTTTTCGCAGCGTAAGCCTGCTTTACATAGTCACAGCACTCAATGTCGAAATTAGACTCGTTCCACTCTTTTATTTCATAATCAGGAAGTATGATCTTCCATCTTTCTATGTATCGTTTAACCGATTTAGGCTTTTCATTCGGACCAAACCAACAGTAATGGATTATTTTGGGGATCATAAATTTTATTCACTATAAATTTAGTAACAAGTCTTGAGACGATAAATACATGAATTTATTTTAGCCTTAATTAATGTATTTATCGAAGCGATTAAATGCGCACTCACAACATGAGAAAGAATCTAAATGTGTACCTGAATTTCTATTCACTCGAGTCTAATCTATCAATCATGTCACCAATGTTATCAAAATCGACTTTTCGTGCAAATAACAGACCTTTACTTCTTGCTTTTTCTATATATTCAGAAACAAAGGGGGTTATTTCGCCGTACTCATTCCAATCTATATAGTGTAGCGCTTGTTTAACTTGTTTCTGATTGGTTAAAAATTTAGGTTCGGTTTTTGAAAGGAGTGTATGTATTACTATTTCATCGGGAGCATGGATATTAATAAAATCACTTCTAAAATTTGAATAAGAACCAGTAATATTTTTAGCTGACTTTGAACTTAACCCAAACCATTGAGATCCCTTATAATAAGTATGAAATCTAAATTTATTAACTGCATGTGGAATCTTTCCGATAAGCCTATTTATATATATAGAAAGTCTAAGATCTAAATACTCCCCAAACCCTAAAGATTCACGCACATTAGTAAGCTTACTGTCATAACAACAACGACGAAAAAATGGATTTTTAAAATAAGTTTCAGGATTGAACTCGTGCTTCTCCCAAAACGCTACTTTATCTAATTTAATATCAATTTTACTCTTTATTTCAGCTGCGCTCCAAAGAGGGTAATCATGACCACTGATGAGAATATAGTAGTCATATTTTTCACACTCTTGTGCCATTTTTAGTAACGATATAGTCGCATCCACGATGGAAATCGTGCCCCACCTTGTTTTATAACGCTCTATGCAAGGCAGAGTTTTTATAAATGTATTTCTTTTTATTGACTCTGGTATTTCAACCCTACTATCAACATGTAAAAAGAAGCCATCTCCATCCTTCGTCAAATGATCAGCTAAAACACTTAAGTAGTCAAATTTATTATGCGCTAAACACAAATATGCCACCTTCATTATTTATCTTCCCCTAAAATAATCGAAGGCCGTTCTAAGCTTTAGCTTATTTATAGTATGGCTTAGCAAAGGAATAGCAAACTCTCTAACCCGAAGATAACTCAACTTAAGTTCAGCATGTAATGCATTTACAGACTTTAAAGACTTTGCTAAAAATAATGAGATAATAACATTTAACAGATTTCGATTAAATCCTAACTTCTTAAATAATTCATAGTTTAATTTTATTATGGCAAACCTAAAGCCTCGATAATAAAAATAATCACTATTATTACTCTCATCTTCTAGTTTATCTGGTAGATATGAAGAAAATCCAAATAAAATTAATGAACACTCGCTTGAAAGAATTGTTTGCTTATCTTTTGCCATTGATAATATAGAATTAACCAAGCTTAAATTTCGTCTAGGCATTCCATCATTAAGGAATTGGATTGAGTTATCATTAAAGCAAATTTCAGCCAACTCGATAGCCTCTTCAGTGCTATCGGTTATATGAATAGAGTGTTTACCAATATTCGCTATTTTACGATAACATTCTTTTATTTTTAACACTTCTTCCAGACTGTCAGATTTAAATGCAACTACTCTAACTGTTTTCTTTCTAGATATATTAGAAAAACAGCCATAGAGCTTGTTAATAACTCCTGGATAGTTTTCGTGTTCGTCGCCAAGCCAATTTTCGCCACGATATGCTGTTGCAAGTAAATTATGAGCCCCATTATAATTAAGATCTATTTTCTTTTCATAAATAACTTCATTAAACAAATCGAACAAATCGGAGTCAGAGATCTGAAACCTCGGCCAAAGTAATGCTATATATATATCTTCAGTATTCTTAACAAAATTCAAGGCACCATAATCTAAGCACTCAGAACTCATTCCTCTATTTAAAAAATACTTGTAGTCAAAATTAGCAGGCTCTTTATCATAAACTTTTACAGTAAATGCTTGACCATGGTAAAGACATACACTCAACCGATGGGCTCCGTTTAAAATAGAACCATCTCTAGCAACAGGTATTTGACTTTTATTCCCATTAAAACCGTTATGTTTGATGTCATCATTAAGGGAGTTGAAAGTTGAAATATACTTTTCAATAGAATTTTTATTTTTATTCCCTGGCTCAACATAGCTACCTAAAGAGAAAACCTTTATATGCTCTTGATAATATTTCAAAGATTGGCTGACATCCTTACCTGAATTTAAATCTACAAGATAGGATAATTTAAATGCCAAATCAAATCTATTTGCCGTCAATCTATAATTTAACTTTTTCATAGTATTTACTAAATTAACCTAAGAAAGTTCAATGCCATTATTTTTTGTTTAAAACAGATAATTGTCCTTTTAGAGAACAAGTCGGAGAATAATGAAACTATCATTAATGATATAACACTAGCAACGGCAGCCCCTTCGCTACCATAATTAGGGATTAACACAATATTTAAGCCAACATTAATAAGTAATCCTAACATTTGCCTTTTCAGCATTAAACGTTGTAAATTATATTGTATCATATATTTTCCACTTACTAACATTAACGAGGAAAAAACAACCCCAATACCATAAATATATAAAACACCGACAGAATCGTAATATTCAGAACCATAATAAGCTGGTATAAAATAAGTAGCAAAAGCAGATGTAAAGAAATAGCAACACAACGATAGGTACATCATTATAGTATATGTCGTTATAATTTTAGAGTTAAATTTCTCTTCATCTTTATTGCAGGTAACCAAAACACCTGGAATTATACTTGAAAAAAGCATGGCAGGAAGTATAAAAGATAAGTCAGCAAACATTACTGATATGGAATAAACACCTAATTCAGATTTACCGATTAATTCTCCAACCATCAACTTATCTATCTGTGTATACAGCACCCAACAAATAGAAGAAAAAATCAGTGGAAATGACTCTTTACTTACTTTAATGATGTAGTTTAAATTCACTTTTTGTAAGTTAAGCACCTCTCCGCTCTTCTTTCTATAGTAAGCGTAGAAAAAACCAACCGCAGTAAGAGCTGACTCAAATAAAGCTATTAATAAAAGCCCTGAAACAGTAACCCCTTGATAAATAATATATAGCTTTGCTGCTGAGATTAAAATGAAAACAATATTACCTATCGTCACAATCATCTTAACTTGGACTATCGACTCAAAATATACTTTTACTACATCAAATGGTTTAAATAGCAATATAAACGCCATCAGTATATAATTGTATTTATTTTCTAACTCAAGAAACAATATTAGTATGGCAAACACAACAAAAAAAATTAAATATGCGATCATTCTAAGGATAAAAGATATATCAATTATTTCTTCATTACCCTGTGAAACATACTTCAATACAATGGCATTTGTGCCGTAAGCAATAAATACGGAAACTATCGCCATTAATGAAACAATGTAGTTGTACTCTCCAAATAACTCCGATCCTAAGTTTTTTGCTATTAATACTGATAGCCATAAGCCAACAAACAACCTAAAAACTTTATCAAAAATCAGCCAAAGCGTATTATATAGCTCAAATTTTTTAATCACTTTTAACCACAGCTTTGAAAATTATACTCTTAATGGATTTAGGGATAAATCGATTATTCATTCTTATAAAAAGCCTATATAACAAAACCTTTGATAATCTAATACTAAACTTATTTATTATATCTTTATACCCACCGCATCTCAATGAATTGACATAATTATAATTATACCAACAAGTTTCATCTTTGGGTAACATGACATTATACTCTCGCTTTTTCATATAGTCAGTCAACAAGCGTTGTAATTGTCTATCTGTCACACTACCAAACTCAGATTTAAATTCTTCTTTATACTTTCCTTTAATATTAATTTTATGGATAACAGCATGGTATAATAGGGAGTATAAATAATCATCCGCTCCAGTAATAGGCACTAAATCATTGATATACCTCCTATCACTTAACATTCTTGTTGACCATTTTGAGCAATAATAGTCATCTCCCACCTCCCTTATATCAAGCTCAAGCATTCTTCCATTGATATTTACATGATATGACGCTTCACTACCATCTCTTCTTAGTGCACCAATTTTTGATACTAAGAGCTCTCGATCACTACATAATATATCAATATCTTTATCATTATCCCAAAATTCATCTGGTAGAAACTCGGCATTTCTCAATACTATCCAAGTCACATCTGGCTTGAGGCTTTCAAATAATTGTCTAATCGAGAGCCAGTTCTTACTTTTTTGTTCCATAAGTATGGTCACTTTCTCTTTAACTAATAGAAGAGTAAATATTCCGCTCTACAGACATTAAGTCAATATCAGTATTACACATGGGCTTTGTTGCGTAGCTAGTTTGGCGATAGAGCCTTATAAAATCTGGCAACGTACCGTTAAACTTCAGAGTCGATTAGGGATGCTGCACAAGTTAAGACGTTGTTAAATGTACACGGAGGCACCAAACAAAACTCAATCTCGGAATTAGATATTTAACGCGTATATCGGTTGTAGGAATTTTAATTTCAGTTTCATCTCCACGAACTTGATAGAGTTCATGCGCATTTGACAGATTCGGGGCCGTTAAAATTACGTCCTTTTCCCGATATGAACTCGCGAGATATAGCTATTGTTACAGTTTAAGGTATTCGTCTTTTTTGCTCCCTGCTTTGAAACTTGTCTCTTCCATCAGCAGGTTTAAAGCGATACGTTATATAACTACTAAATCCTCACCAACTGCTCTTGATGTATCCGACATCGACGTCGAATCGGCCATTGGATTAATAAGTAGACCCGTAGGAACTTCTCCCATACCTTCTCACAGAACAATGCATGAACGTCTCGCTTCATACCGCTCTCATGAAGCAAAAACACCTACACTCGCTACTTCCAGTAGACCACCAAAATGTTTTTAGGCTTGCCACCCATCCACATTCTAGAACGCTACCGCCCTTAGGTTTGGCTCCTAAAGGCAAATAGTCACAGTCCCTGTATGCTATATACGGTTTTCATACAATTTCAAATATATTGGCTATTTTAGCAAAACAAGTGCATATTAACCAGTTGGAAATTAACTCAATCTAAACTAACCTCTCACCAGCAACTACCCAACTGAAGCATTGTGCGTCTTCCATAAACTGGGGGCTTATACAAGACAGCTTTGTTGCACTACATTGCAATAGCGTTTTTCTCTATCAATAAAAGCGTGACGCTACAGTAAAATAATGCGAAGCTTTGGTGATTATATACCCCCATTAAAGTGCACACTTAATATAGAGTTTACTTATCATGAATGTAAAATTACACAGGCAGTATAAAGACTAATTTGAGCGATAAGCCGTCAAGCATCTTCTTGACTCTTCTGAAATTGAAAAGTCAGTAACACCATCCTTAGGAGTATCGCCGATGCCAAATCGCATCAAAGAAGACTAATTCCCTCCGAATACCTAGCTCCCAAAAAAATCTCCATTACACTATTGGATAAAGAGATCCACCAATTGAAAAAGAAACTCAAGATGGCGGAACCGGAGATGCCCCCTGAAGCAAAGCGACGGCTTTCTTCGGCAGCCAAAAAACATAAAGTTAGAGAATATCCTAAAGAAGATCAGTGTGACACTACGAATTATTCGCCGATGTCTTTGGTTGGATGTGTCGACTATTGGCTTTAAGAAGTAGCTAATGAGGAAACCTCAAAGCAAAAAAATGAGTGCTGAGGTAGTTATTTGAGGAAAGATAAAGTAAAGCTCAGTACGTATTCAGAGTTATTGATAACCTTGAGAAGTAGCTTTCACTAACGGTTCTATTTGCAATAAAAAGCAAGTATAGAGGTTACTACAAAAAATGGGGTATCGCTTTTGCGGAGCTGGTTCAGGTGTCAAATATTACTCAAGTGTGTTGTTCGGATGCTTGGCAATATCTGCGTGTTATCTTAGATTTGTTTTCACGCAAAGTGAGTACTAAAAGCCTTAATAAGGCTCGAGCACAAAGCAACCCTTAGGGCACGAACTATTGTTTCATTCCGATCAAAGCATTCAGTATAGAGCGTTAGAAACGATTCGTTGGCATTGTAAACAAAAGGTATACCAAGAAAGGTAAACTGTTGGGACCATTCTTGTTCTGAAAGCTTCTTTATGTAATAAAAGAAAGAATGAGCAACTTAGGAGAAATCTCACGACAAAAAAATGACAGTACAGTGTCGAGTATACATTGATATCTATTATAACAAGAGATGGGACTCTAGTTGGAGCGAGTCCCATGGATTTTAAGCTAATCAATTCACCCCTTGTGTTTGATTTTAGGGGGCACATCAATCCCTTATCTAACGTTCGTTCTTCTTTACTTGAACGCTCGAATATCGTTACAGCTTTTATTTACTTCTTGTCGCTTGAATATGCATAATTGTAATAACCGTAGCCGTAAGAGCTTGATGCTTTCTTCTCGATAGCGTTAAAGATAACGCCTTTCACTTCGATACCCGATTGTTCGAAACGGTTACGAGCAACCTCGATCTCTTTAACAGTGTTTTGACCGTAACGAGCAACCATTAATGTGGTTCCGGCAAAAGCACCAACAATGCTCGGATCGGTTACCGCAAGTATCGGTGGGGTATCGACAATCACCAAATCATACTCTTTTGTCGCCCATTCCATTAGTTCAGCAAAACGCGGGTGCATTAGCAGCTCAGAGGGGTTTGGTGGCACCTGGCCGCGAGTAATAATTTCCAGGTTTTCAACTGAGGTTGACTTCACTGACTGACTGAACTCTGTTTTACTGCTCAATACATCAGAAAGGCCGTTGTCCCACTTCAAGCCAAAGCTTTTTTGTAAGTAACCTTTACGCATATCGGCATCAATCAACAGTACCTTTTGACCTGTTTTTGCAGCTACTGCGGCAAAGTTAGTCGAGATGAATGATTTACCAATGCCCGGCGCGGGGCCTGAGATCATTAACACATTATTTTTTGCTTCTAACATCGCAAAGTGCAAGCTAGTACGCAAGCCACGTAATGCTTCAACCGAAAGGTCCGCTGGGTTAGATTCGGCAAGCAGAGCTTCGGCCCCCTTGGTTTGATGTTTTTTTGATTCAAAACGGTTGGCTAACTCAATCTGTAAATCAGATTTCGGCACCGCTGCGTATACCGGAAGGCCAATTTGTTCAATTTGGTCTGGGCTTTCAACGCCACGGTGGAACGCTGCTTTAACTATTACAAACGCAACACTTAGCATGCCTCCCAATAGCATCGCCAATACAACAATCAGTGGCTTATTCGGTTTAACGGCACCAGCATAAACTTGAGCGTCATCTAAGATACGGACGTTACCGACAGTACCTGCTTTAATAATACTTAGTTCTTGAACCTTATTTAAGAGCTGAATGTAGATTTGTTGATTGACTTCAACATCACGTGTCATACGCAGTACTTCGCGCTGTGTTTTCGGTAGTTTTTGTACTTGTTTGTTCAGACGATCTCTCTCACCCAATAGCGTTTTACGTTTATCAAGCAGGGCTTTGTATGCTGGGTGGTCTTTCGTAAAGCGTTGGCTAATTTCACTCTCTTTAAATGTCAATTCATTCAATTGAGCTTCAAGCTCTACTATTACTTTTAAAGTTGATTGCGCTTCTAAGCTCAAATCAATCGATTCATTCTTTTGTCGGTAATTATTCAGTACGTCTTCATACCCAGTCAATTCGGACTTAACCCCTGGAAGATGACTTCTTAAGAAGGTGAGACTCTTCTCTGCTTCTGCTGAATTCCGTTGAACATTTTGCAGAAAATAAGTCTGGCCAATATGATTGAGAATTTCAGAAATTTGTTGCTTATTTTCACCTGAAAAGCTCATATTAAGAATTCCGGTTTGTCTACCTTGTTCAGACAGAATCAATGAGCTTTTTAGCCACCCGATTGCAGCAAGTCGACTGCGTTTGCCGACAGCAAACTCAAAGCCATTTCTCGACTCAAAGCTCGTAACAAATATGCTGTAATCACCAGCAGTTGCTAACTCACCCACTTTACCAGTCAAGATAATTTGATCATCGTCGCGGAGCAATTTGTAAGTACCTTGTTCTGCATCTAAAATTTGAATTTTATGGGAGCCTATTGTATGCAGAGGAATAACAAAGCTACTAACTTTAATATAGTTGTTTATACCTTTTAAACGCGCAAGACCTTTACCTATATAAGGCATGTAGATAGGTGATGTAACAGTGGTCAAATTGAGTTTATCTACTGTTTCGCCTAAGATCATACGAGATTTGATGATCTCAATCTCCGTTTTCACAGAGGACTTCTGAGAGAAGGCATCTCCCATATCACCAACCATCGATGAAATGCTGCCAGAGCTCTTTTCTTCAATTTGAAGCAGGGTATCGGCTTTGTATATTGGCGTTGAAAATAGAGCAATCGCGATGCCAAACATCGTAAAAGTAAACGTGGTGAGTATTATTAGCCACTTACCATCCAGAAGAATACCAAGCAATTTTCCTAAATCTATATTATCCGGGTGACTAGAATGAGATTGCTGAGGTGCTTGAGTTGTCATCAGATTACTACTTCCTAAACTGTTGCTATTGAAGAGAAGTTAAACATAATTTTTTGCCTCTCTTTTATATAATTCTATTGCTTTACATCTAAAGCTTCATTGCAGCTTTTTCGCCCAAGCTTGTGCGGATTCGTCAATTAACTTGTAAGCATATTCAAACGCTTCACGGCTTTGACGATATGGATCGGGGATGTCTTTTGAGCCAATCCACTGACCAAACAGCATGGTTTTACCCCTAGCCTCTGGTGATATTTGAGTGAGGGCTTCTAAATGGCCCTTCTCCATTACTAAGATCAAATCATACTGGGCACAAAGCTGTGGTGTAACTTGTTGCGACTGGTGATTTCCAACATCGATTCCATTTTCAGCCGCAATTAAAATCGCAGTGTCGTCTGCAGGCTTGCCAATTAAACGACTTTTCTCAGCAGCAATACCAGCAGAGGCCACTTCCTTATTGGGAAGCAAGTTTTGTAAAACTCGCTCTCCAGTCGGGGAGCGACAAATGTTACCCACGCATACGACTAAAATTTTATTAAACATAACTGCCTTATAACTGTAATGGGCTTATGAGTATAAAATCCAGGTTGCACAAAATGCAACCTGATTATCAATATAGGCTATTTACCAATCACGAACACGCAACACAGATTCTGATAGTTCGTTAAAGCCTGAAATGGTTGGGAGTAGCTGACTTATCACTCGATTCCAGCGGGTAATCGGTGCAGCTGTAACATAAACAATATCATAAGATTTCAACTCAAACTCAGTACCAATGACCAGGGCAGAAACATCGTCCATATTGAGTTGATAAATATCCGCCATACGCTCTGATTTGTCATCAGAAGTACGAATCACAAATACACCCGTTGCGTCGGCTGATAGCTGATTAATTCCTCCGACACTACTTAGTGCCTCTGTGAGACTCATTCCCGCGCGATCAATTTTTAACAATTGAGGATCATTGACTTCCCCCATAACGAAGATTTTTTGAGCGTCATTGCGCGGCACATGAACAATATCACCAGCTTGCAATAACCTATTTTGAGTCAAATCACCTTTCTGCATAAGCGCATATAAAGAAACGTACTCTTGTACTCCATTGCGAGTCAACGAAACATTGCGCCAATCCGCATCTTCCGACAAGCCCTCAGAACGGTTCACTGCGTCCAACAAAGTTAGAGGGATGTTAGTAATCGCTTGTTGACCTGGTAGCTCAACTTCACCGGTAACATACGCTTTTTGAGACCGAAAACCCGCGACGTTAACGTCTACTTGAGGACTTTCTATATATTTAGACAGACGCTTCGTGATATCGGCACGAATCTCATCGACTGTCTTACCCAATACATCAACACTACCGATGTAAGGATAAAAGATAGTGCCATTTGAACGAACCCAATTCCCCGCCTCTTCAGCACTACGATAAGAACCAGCAGGAATTGTCAATTCAGGGTGATCCCAAATGGTAACATTTAGGATATCGCCGACCCCCACTTGGTATTCATATTTTGCAATATCAACATCCAACTCCGGATTGGCTTGGGAAACCGATAAGGTATCGGTTCGGTAATTAGCTACTGATTGAGCAGTCAGTGGGTAAAGATTAACCACCTCAGAAATTTCAGATTCTTGCTGTGCTTCAGAAGAAAGAATCACATTCTTATTATCAGTAGAAAGATGAGTCCCTGGAGTTGCACACCCGACCAATAATGCTGGAAAGAGTGCTAAAAAGAGGTGATTTTTATTAATCTTCATGTTTACCAAGTCATAAAACGGTATGTGTCTGGAGCCTAAAAGACATCCAAAGAATTGAGAGTTTGTGATTTTATCAGTTACACAAGAGGAGATTAGAGAAAGTAATAAAAAATAGTAAGATCTTACTCCCATTTACAATTAATAAACGGGGACGCTACCGCCCTTTGATACTCCGCGACATCACACTGCGTAACTTATTTGATCCTACTAATTTAAGTGGCCCTAAAGACACTTAGAATTGAGTAGGATTATCTAATTAACTGAGCAAGTAAATGTTGTAAAAATGCCACCGCACACGCTTAGTTCAATCCGTGAACATTATCCACAATTTATGCTTATTATCAACCTAGTTGAATGGTTAAAGAGCAGATGCGAGTGAACGAGATGCGAAGAGCTTAAGAGCAGATGAGAGTAGCGAGATTGATATGGCCCCTAAAAAGTAGACACAGGGGTTTAGTTGATTAGTTCAAAGTGCATGGGACTCACTCCACCTAGAGTCCCATGTCTTCTTAC
>NZ_JADDYK010000094.1:0-828 GCF_015163615.1 Vibrio sp. OPT18 | reverse complement strand
CATGGGACTCACTCCACCTAGAGTCCCATGTCTTCTTACTGGATTATAATAGGTATCGATATAAATTCGACTCTGCATCGTCATTTCTTGTCGTGAAAGCTGATCTAAGTTGTTCATCCACTCTTTCTTATATTGCGCAAAGAAGCTTTCGGAACAAGCGTTGTCCCAACAGTTTCCTTTTCTCGACATGCTGACTTTAATCTTTCGTTTACGGTGCCAACGGATCGTCTCCAACGCTCGATACTGTATACCTTGATCGGAGTGAAACAAAAGCTCGTGACCTAAGGGCTGCCTTTGTTTCCAAGCCTTATTCAGGCTTCTTAGCACTAACTTTGCGTTATTAATGCGACTTGTCGACCAACCAATCACTTTGCGTGAAAACAAATCTAAGACGACGCACAGGTATTGCCAACCATCAGTACAGCGCACCTGAGTTATATCTGACACCCAAACTCGATCGGGTTTATCCACCTTAAATTGACGGGCAAGAATGTTATAGGCAGGTATAAGCGTATTTTGTCTTGGTGCTCGTCCATATCGCTTCTTGCTCGCGCAAGAGCGATAGCCCATATTCTGCAGAAGCCTCTGTACTCGCTTTTTATTACAAATAAAGCCGTTAGCGACCGCTGCTTCCCAAAGCTTTCGATAGCCTGGAATACAATACTGAGCTTTGCTTTCTCTCCTCAAGTAGTGACTTAAAGACTCATTGTCTGTCTCTCGCTTCGATGGTTTCCTTGTTAGCCACTTGTAATAACCCGCTTTAGAAACGCCCAACCATTGGCATAGTCGTATGACAGGAAGCTTCACACTGGCCTTCTTAAGGATATA
>NZ_JADDYK010000093.1:0-350 GCF_015163615.1 Vibrio sp. OPT18 | reverse complement strand
TGATCTGGTGCCAGGTGCGCATAACGCATGGTTGTCGTGATCTCGCTATGCCCCAGAACGTCGCGCAGCTTCACAATGTTTCCACCATTCATTACATAATGGCTGGCGAACGTATGCCGCAGAACGTGAGTAAATTGCCCTTTAGGTAGCTGGATATGAGCCTTGGTAATTGCTTTACGGAACGTAGATAAGCTACTCAAAAACATCCGTTCATCATTCACCGGCTTAAATGCCTTTAGTTCGTCAAATAACACCTGGTTAATGGGAACGGTTCGGTTCTTGTTTGACTTGGTATTTAAGAACGTCACTGAATTGTTTTTGATTTGTGCCGGCTTGAGATTTTCCGCTTC
>NZ_JADDYK010000092.1:114661-148057 GCF_015163615.1 Vibrio sp. OPT18 | reverse complement strand
TGAAAGAGCTAGCGCAAGCTGAGCCTGATATCGATGCGCTCTTACCCTGGAACTTCAAACATTAGCAAGTTCGCCCTGTGGGTTCATGGGGCGGATACCTTTGAGAGACCAGCGCCTATATGTGTAATAGTTATCTGCATGAATCTTAAGTCACGGCATTTTGGTGATCTTTGCGGCTTTGAATAAAGGGAGAGGATGGAGATGAACACATTAGTCAGAGAGGGGGCCTTTAAAAGGCTCATCCAGTTAGTTGGCTATGTTTTGATTATCGTGTTGAGCAATAGTCGACTCTCCAATGCTCAAAGCATCGAGTTTCCTACTTGTGCGAAGAGAGAGGCTTTGAATACAGAGATCCATCTTTATGTTGATGAATCTGTATTAGCAGAATATTCCAAAGCATTTGTTGCCTCTAAAATAGCGACATGGGAAAGCTATTCGAATCTGGTGTTGAAAAACTCCTGCATCCCTATGACGAGAAAAGTCACCAAGGTGATTTATACGTCTGAAATCGACAGCCTTTGGTTTCAAGATTTGGGCGCAGCAGAGAGGTTATTAAAACTCTCGATGGAAGAACCGATTCCAGAAACAACAGGAGACGGCGTCCCCATTTTTACTGGGATAGTATTTTCTAATTATAATTTTAGCTTTGAGTCTGATTATTGTGGTATGTCATCTTCGGTATCCTACTTTTTTTCTTTAGCGATAAACTGCCCTGATTACTTAATGGAGCATGAAATTGGCCATTTAAGTGGTGCTAATCATGACTATAAAACGTTATTGAAAGATTTTGATAGTATAGAAAGTTACATTTCTGGAACGTATCCAAGAGCGCCTCAATATTCCTTCGGTGCAATTTGTGCTGACAGAGGGACAGTGATGTCTTATGAGCGAGATGTTATACCTGCATATTCCAGCCCGGACATCAGAGTGGATGGCATAAAGTGCGGGGATAGCAAATACCACAATAATGCGAGAGTGCTTAGAGAGTTCGCACAAGCTTATTTAACCCTATGATTGCCTAGTTGCTAGATTGGTAGTGATCCGATTTAGTTACTTTATTATTAATGATTATTATGAGATTAATGACTGCTGTGGTCGCGACTAATCCCTCTAGAAATTAGACCAAGAACCATACCTAAGCACCAAACCAAGGAGAGAAGATGCAAGTAACTATTAGGTCCGCCATACCAAGCGAATTGGCCGCCATTTATGCATTGGTTATCTCAAACGATGAGTGGACGAAGTTTAACGGCCCTTATTTTCCATACTCACCGCCATCACTAGAAGAGTTTGAAAGCCGTTCGTTTCAACGGTTACTCAATGGGTCTGACTTACAGTTGGTGGTTGTAGACGATGTGCCTGTAGGTACTGTCAGTTGTTATTGGGAGTGTGAAGAGACACGTTGGCTTGAAGTCGGAGTAGTCATTTATAACTCCGACTATTGGGGGAAGGGTATTGCTGCGTTAGCTCTTCCTCTTTGGGTATCTTACCTATTCGAAAACAAGCAGATAGAGCGTGTCGGTTTAACCACTTGGTCGGGTAATCCGCGGATGATGTCACTAGCCCTCAAATTAGGCTTCCAGCAAGAAGCTAGGCTAAGAAAAGTGCGTTATTACCAAGGCGAGTATTATGACTCGATTAAGTATGGTCTATTGCGTTCTGAGTGGCTGGAAAGCAAATAGCCATAATTTGAGTTAGCTTGTTGTTTTACTGAACTTTATAAGTCGTGTAGTTCAAAGTGGTCACTTGTGATCTTTAAATCTAAGACGGGCGTATTTCTTCCAGTTTATAAAGGAAGAGTATGCATGATGCTATCTAAAGAGAATGAATCAAGAATTATCGAAATGGCGTGGGAAGACAGAACGCCGTTTGAAGCAATAGAACTGCAATTTGGTTTGAATGAATCGCAAGTGATTCGTTTTATGCGTAGCCATCTCAAGCTTGGCAGTTTTAAGCTGTGGCGTTCACGTGTTTCTGGGCGCTCGACCAAGCATGTAAAACTACGCAGTTCGGACGTTTCGAGAGGTTATTGTCCGACTCAGTACAAGCACCGCTAGATAGGGACTTATTTAGTCAGCCCAATGACATTTCATTATGGAATAAGAAAGGTGGCGTAGTGCACTGGACGCACAAAGACCCTCGTAATCATCACACTCATGGTTGGTTGAAGCATAACGGGAAAGTATACGAGTAAACACCTCCGAGACTTTTCCCTTCATGGCTATAAAATAAAAAGGAATTTTGATGTTTAAGCTGGAAACTGACAGTTTGATTCTTCGAGATATGAGTATCGAAGACGAGTGTGCCTTTGTTGCGATCTCTCAAGACGCAAAGTATCAGCGTTTCTATGATGAAAGTGATTGCGAACCTGACAAATATCGAGAGCTAACTCAGTTGTTTGTTGCACAGGCTTTGGAAGTTCCGCGGCAGTCTTTTCAATTAGCGGTTGAAAGCAAAGACTCGGGGAAGTTTATTGGAACCGTTTGTTTACGTCTTGAAGGCAACCTACAAGCTTCAATGGGTTGCGCTTTCTCAAGGGAAATTCAGGGAAAAGGGCTTTCTATAGAAGCGGCTGAAGCGCTCGCTAATTTTGGGTTTTCAGAGTTGGGCGTGCAACGCATCTACGCCGAAACCATCAGTAAGAACTTAGCAGCAATCAAATTGTGTCAGTCACTGGGAATGAAAGAAGAAGCGCGCTTTGAGGATCATCGATTTTTCAAAGGTAAGTGGTGGGATACTGTGAGGTTGGAGGTTGTTCGATCTGATTGGAAAAAGGCTTAGTGATGGGAAGTGGCATGCAGAAGCTAGATAAAGGGCTCGATAAAGACGGATTTATTCAAAACCTTTATTCGCCAAAGAATATTGCGCCTGAATTTCAAGAAGTGGTGATAGTAGTCATTGATTCGTTGTTAAAAGAACTCCCAGATCAAATAGATGGCATCTACTTGTATGGAAGCGTGCCTCGAGGAACGGCCATTATTGGTCGCTCTGATTTGGATGTCTCTATTGTACTCACTACGCCTATTGGCCAAAAAGAGAAGGGAGTATTTAAGCACCTTTCTGACACCATTCCCAAAGCATATCCGCAAGTGAGCAAGCTTGATATCGATCCTGGCTTCCTGCGCGATGTTCTGCAACCCACGGAAAAGTATCACTGGCACTTTTGGATCAAGCATTGCTGCTGTTGTGTTTGGGGGAATGATTTATCTAATGAGTTCCCACTATACAAACCAAGCATTGAAATCGCCCAAGCGCTTAATGGCGACTTGTCTACTTTTCTTGAGCAAATGAGTTCGTCTTTTCAAACAATGGCTGGTGGGGATGTCGCTAAGGTGATTGGCAAGAAGTTAGTGCGTGCAGCGTACTACTTTGTGGCTGAGAAAGACGGAAGTTGGTACACCAACCTGAGCCAGTGCGCTGTAGTAGCCAAGCGCTATTACCCTAATCAAAGCGACGATATTGAGCTAGCGTATCAATATGCTCTTGGAAACTTGATATCTAAAACAGAAGCTTTTGAATTGTGTGAAAGGCTGAGCAAAGAGCTTGTTGTAAATTAAGCATTAACACAAGCTAGAACAGCAAACTTAACTACCGTTGTTACGGTTTTAGGAAAATTAGATGGATATCCACGAGTGTGTTTCTTTTATCTTACTAAAGGAGTCACAAGTCTTGTTAGAAAAGCGCAGCGAGTCTAAGGAGACGGATCCCTGCTTAATTACTATACCTGGCGGTCATATTGAGCATGGTGAGAATCAGGTGCAGGCGCTGTTTCGTGAACTTGATGAAGAGCTTAATATTGTCCCCATTGATTATAAATACTTGTGCTCACTTTACCACCCAACAACAGAGCTCCAGTTGATTCACTACTTTGCTGTGACTCAGTGGAAAGGAGATATCACAGCTCAAGAGGCTGATGATGTTGCGTGGTATTCACTAGGTTCAGCTCCTATTGGTATAGCAGCCGATGGTATTGCTTTGAAAGAAGTGGAGCGGGTGGGTAGGTATCTTTAGTTTGGCTTCGATAACATGTTTACGACTTTTTTGAGGGCACAAAAACGGTGAAACCCCGATGTTGGTAGTAATCTTAGCTGTATAATATTGATTTATATGAATTTCATGTGTTTAGAGCTGGTGGTTAAGCTCTAATTGGCCTAAAAAACGGTTAAAAAGGCCAATGAAATAGTCAAATAAAATCAATGTATTAGCAACTCGGTACTACTGTATTAGTCCACCCTAAAGTGGGCTTGAAATCGATTCGTTGAATCGTTTTACGCTTCGGGAATCCTTTTCGTTAATTGCTGCGCAAATAGAATGTCACTGAAAAAATCGTGCATAGTTTTTCTACCAGTAGATGAGAAATCTTAATTTTCATGTAGTGAGAAAGGTAAGGAGAACGACATGGCGACGCGTAAAATCAGACCTAGACAATTTATTGATGAGTTTTACCCTGATTCAGGGATATGCAATACCACCATCATAAACTGGATTAAACACGGCAAGCTTGAGGGCACTAGAACGCCAACGGGCCGATATTTAGTTTGTGTTGACGACGAGATAGGGAACCCTGCAGACAGGGTGAGTGAACTTCTGAGATTCTTGGAGTCATAAATGGTTGGTAGAGCTAGAAGCAAAGAAACGGCTCATTACCCTCCATTCTTGGTGAAAATGAGCCATAGGGGTCAATCTCGATTTCGGTTTACAACCGTAGATGGTGTGAAGAAGCTATTTCCTATCGGGACTGTAGAGCAAGAAGCGATACAAGCTGCGCATGTTTATAACTTGCAGTATCGCCCTGAGCTAGGAAGCGCGTTTTCACTTTCAGAAATGACCCCATTTCGCAAAGCTGTCTCTAAAGGTCGCAAGGATAAATTCAATCGGCCTTTAAAAGATTGGCTTCCATTAGTGTTGTCTCGTGTGAAGAAAGAAGAACGGCTTTCCAAAGACGTTTATCGAAATTTGGAGAGGGACTGTTACCGCCTTGATGAGTTCATGGGGCGGTTGCCAACCAAATCGATCAAGTTACAGCACATCAATGAGTTCCTTTCGAAATACTATTCAGAGTTAAGTAATCGTCAGCTCAACAATAAGATCAGTAATCTTAAAAAGGTGTTTTCCTATCTTGCTGATGAAAGTGCTATTGAGAGTAATTTTGTACTAAATAAAAAACAGCGTCGATTGACCAGAGAAGATTACACCAAAGCTCGCCACGACCTAGATATCGAAAACTACCAAAAGGTCTACGATGCAGCGCCACTGTTTCTTAAGGTAGCAATGAGCCTAACTCTTGAGACGACTCATGCTGTGAGGGAGATCTATAGGCTTCGTTATCGGATATACAAACCACGGGAAGGCGTTTGTGGGATTCTTTGGAACCCTGACAAAGAGGTGGAGTATGTTGATGGGCATGCTGTGTATGGAATGCTTTATGTTCATCGAGAGAAGGTGAAAAAGTCCGATGCTTCCACTGTTGCTATTCCTGTCACTCAAACGATTAAAGACATTGTCGATCTCTCCAAAACATCGAGATTGATTTGCCCTTATATCGTTCATCGTAAGCCCAAACAGCAGCAACGTGGTATTTCAAAAGAGACCGACCATCTTTACCAAGTACATCACCACAATATAAGTAAAGAGTTCAGTAAGGTTCGAGATTCTTTAGGGCTTTATAGCCACCTAAAGAAATCGCTAAGGCCGACCTATCATGAAATTCGGGGACTAGCTGCACGAATGATTGAACAGCAAGGGCAGAGTGCTACTGAGCGAATGGCGCATGCGAACGCTAAAACAACAAAAATCTATACAGGCACAAGTGACATTATTTGGCACCAAGTACCACCTGTTGAGGTTATGCCGAAAAGTGGCCAGAAGTGATTTTTGTCAGGTGTTTAGTTTTGGAAGAATTCGGAATCCGAATTTGATAAAGGGTCGACTTACTCTATTAACTTTAATTTGAATCTATGCACATTGTATTGACTAGAAAACGGTTAATGAATACAGTCAGATATAGGTTATGCGCGACCTATCAGCTCACGGATGAAGCGAAAGCAGCGCGAAGTGAATTATCACTTCATCGATTTTGTATCTTTATTACGGTTCGTGAGCCCGTAACTCTAATAGGATGCTTAATCATGCTTAAATACCCATCAGTGAGCCAATCTGAGGCCCACGCAAAGTACATTTCAAAAGCTTTAAAGATCAAGCTCAGTTTTGCAAGAGAAGCTGTCGCATTTATGTATGGCTGTGACAATTTTAAAGAGTTATGCAGTAGCTCTGATCTAGAGATGCTCGACAGTAATAACAAATACTTGGCAATTCCATACAAGCAGGACTTAGAAACATTGGAGCTCTTGTTGCAACCTCACTTACCTGCTATTCGTGCTCACTTGAACCCCAATATCCATTTGGATTGTTCCGTATTGGCGTTAGTAGTAAACAACAGACTAAATTGTATACCTCATGATGCTGTGAACCATCTCCTTTCATTGGGGGACTCTTTTGATTGGAGCGATGCGAAATCTATCATCAATGAACTCGAATTTGTTGATGATACTGTATCGATAGTACTGGCAAGTCGAATTGCCATGAATAGAGTCAAAAACAAAGTAAACCCATGGATAGAGTTTTCATCGTTCGGTATCAGAGCATATGGTTACTATAACTTCTCCGGTAAAACCGTTTGTATTGAGATGCGTGAACTCGACATTATGTTTAAGTATCCGAATGGATATAGAGATATTTCGAGCCGTAAATGGATTGGTGACTATGTCATTGGTTTTTTAGGAGTGCTTGCCAAGCAGTTTGAAACCTTAGGGTATACAGGCGAAATAAAGCTTTTAAATGTTAACTTTCCAATAAACTTAGCAAATGAGATGAACACCCTAAGGGATGAGGTGAGAAGTGCTGATCTAATACGTGGAGTAAAAGTTCCACTTGATGTTTTGATAAATCAAAATGATCCACAAAACATCTGGCTAAGAGAAAATCTAGTAAATGAAATAGGTTAATACCAATCTCATAAAGCTAAAATACTTCAGTCGAAATAGCTCTATTGTAGAGGCCGAATATGAATATATTCGGCCTTTTTTACGCCTAGCCAAAAGGGTATCTAGTCCTGTCACTCCAAAATTTTGGGGAGTGACAGGACGGGCAGCGCACACCAATAGGGGCCTATGAGCAAATTATCGGAATTGGAAAAGAATGACGGCGAGAATTTATGGCGCTGAGAGCGCCTCAAAAGTTGCGAGTAAAATGGGTTGAGACAATAATGGAAGAGAAATAAAAAGCAGCCGTTGCTGCAAAGACTACTAGACGAAGAAATCCTTTAATTACCAGCGCATTCTTATCTCAAACGCCCAACGGGCTTCTGGGAATTAGCAATTTCACATGGCTTACAGTCATTCAATTGTTCGGAATTTCTGAACCGCGCAGTAGTCTCGCTTCATTACCTACTGACTTGATTTAAGCAGTAGGCGTTCATTCGAAATGAACGGGAGCAATAACACTAATCTGAAATCGCATTGATACCTACTACTGTACCCATGAAATAAGAACCTTGAAATGACTGAGGTAAGAGCCGCTAGCGAAAGCGGCTCTTTTTTTAGAATTAACATATTGAGGTAGCACTATGGCAACGAACTTTTTTTACCAAATTACCCGAGTTCTAAATCGTAACCCCGATGGCTCTAAAGCGACTCAAGCAGAGAGAAAGAAGATACTAAAGTTAGCTGACAAACAACTAAGAGAGCTTAACGTCAGAAAACTTGAGCTAAGGAACTTGGGCCGCAAGCATATCGAGAAGCTTGTAACTCATTGGCAAGATCAAGGTCTAGCAGCGGGCACGATCAAGACGCGTATGACTCACCTGCGTTGGCTCTCTGAAAAAATCGGGAAGCCAGGGCTAGTTCCTAAAAGCAACGCTTCCCTTGGTATTGAAAACCGCAAATATGTCACCAACCAGAATAAAGCCAGATTCTTAGTAAATTCAAAATTAGCAACACTCAATGACAGGTATCTTGAGGCGAGTTTTCGTTTGCAAGCCGCGTTTGGTTTACGCCGAGAAGAGTGCATGAAAGTCCAGCTTCATTTAGCAGATAGAGGCGACCATTTGCATCTAGTAAAAACCAAAGGCGCAAGACCTAGAGACGTGCCTGTTCGCACTTTGGAACAACGTCAGTTAATTGATGAGGTGAAAAAGTGGGTAGGGGATAGCTCTTTAATTCCAGAAAATGATAAGTACGTTTCTCAGATGAAAAGATACGAAAGAGCTTGCATCAAAATGGGCTTAGACAAAGCGCATGGGTTACGGCATGCGTACGCGCATCAACGATACTTTGAATTGACGGGTTTTAATGCTCCTGCTGCGGGAGGGCCGTCAACCAAGGGATTAACAGGAGAGGACAAACAGCGCGATTTTGAGGCAAGAATGGTCATCACTGAAGAATTAGGACACGGAAGAGAAGAGGTTACTGCAGTTTATTTAGGCCGCTAAATCTTGCAAGTTAAGTTCGGATTCCTAATTCGGAATCCGAATAGTTGTAACCCGCTATTGGGCAGTTCCGTGTTATATGCTTTGTTAAATTAGCATTTATCGGATTATTTCACGTATTGCAAAGCCCTCTAATGTAGTGGCCTGATTCACTTAGCCACTACAATAATACTGATTGAGCGATCATCTATGCGGCGGGCTACTCTGTCGTGGGTACGTTCATCAAAGATTGAGTTAATAGGTATAGCTTTGTAGGTAATTTAATGCCACCACATACTTTATCCACAAAAGTAAGTGGCTGCGGGTTGCAGATTACAAGATGGCTAACATTTGCATGTTGGAATGCTGTACGGTATGATCGAGGGTAGTGTAATAATTGACCAACCAGAGAGGCATCGTCCGTGCTTAAAAATCTAATCCTTATTGCTATCTCAGTGGCCGTTCCGCCATTACTTTTCTTTACTGTGCCGTACATGATCTACCTGTTTCTGACCTTCAATACACGCAAAGAGAAATACTTTAATGACGCCATTATCTGGCGAACGGGTGGTCTGTTTGGTACGGGTGATATAGATATCAATAAATCCGTCAACCTCTACAAGAAAGCCACCTCAATGGGGCATGCTGAAGCAGCCTTTCATCTTGGCGAAATGTACGCTGATGGTGTGACGCGTTCTGGCTTTACTGGCTACCTGCTGACACCTGAACCACTATTATCACAGACGTATTTCAAGCGATGCCACGCCCTATCGCCAACAGTTTTTGCTCAACTGCACGCACAAAGAGAGCAAATGTTTGAAGAGATTCGTTCTAAGCTGAACTTCGACTTTTAGTGAAGTGAATATAGATGCGTACCACACTTTGGGGCAAAGACGTGTTTGCCGAGATCGGTGTCAGCACATCTTTGGACAAAAATGAGTTAGCGGTGGTCCTAACCACTTTGTAGATTTTTCCTTAAACTGACTGTCGTTGAGATTCTCAATAAAGCTATATATGTGATGAACATCATCCAAAAATACGCGTACTTGTAGCTAAGAAACTAATAACCTTAGAATCATTAATTAGGGTTGACCAACAAAGTCAGAATATTGCAAGATGACGCAAAAATTTCAGCAGGCATCATAGATTCTCGAAGGGTTGAGAAGCATACGCTTCACACTAACTAGCTGTCTATTTTTTGCCGTTCTATGATGAGACTTCTATGAATCAATTCTACGACAAGATTAGTGGCTGTATTCGCTACTCAGATTACGTTGATGCCGCAAATTGGCTTGACAAAGCGAAAGAGACACTCGACGACAGCAGTTATACTATTCTGGTTCGGAAAGTCATAGATAAGCACCCTGACATAACAAATGACCCAAACTTTTCTCATCACGAGATGTCTGGCAACATACACACCTATAGGAGTGAATACGTCACTCAATTAAAGACTCTGCTCGCGCAAGGTGCGTCCTCAGAAGCAGAAAGACTTTACCACGAACACCTTAGCTTTAAAGACTATCCCACCTTCTTCAAAGACCTAGAACAATCAAAGAAGATCGGCCGCATCAACGCGATTAAAACCAAAACAAAGAAAACACTAAGCAAGATTGAGAACGAGCTCGCTCTAGATGTTGATACGCACCTAAACTACGAGGATAAACCGTACTTTCGTCGCGTAGAAACCTCCAAAGCCAACTTCTATGTGACGCGAAGCTCCAACTACGAACTATCAACGTTCTCTTTGAAAAACAAATTCGCTCGTCACTTACCTTGGAACCATCCGATGGCTCGTAATGTGCTCAGTACCGAGATTAACCAAGAGAGCGATCATGGTTCTGTCAGCCTGATCGGAAACTACGTACCGGATCACCACAATTTAAAGTCCGTCACTTACTTAACCGCGCAAGGGCGTCATTACTTTGAAGATGCCGTTCAATCTTTGACCACTAACGACAAAACTGCCAGTGACAGTGGAAAGCCAATTGATATCGATAACTTCATGAAGATGAAAGAAGTGATACCAACGGCAAGCCAAATGAAAGCCATTTACGCGCCAGGAAACCACATCATTGACGGACCAGCAGGTACAGGTAAATCTACATCTATTCTGCAGAAGATATTGATTTTAGTTAATGATGAAAAACTTAGCTCTGAGCAGATTATCGTTATGGTTAAACACCCTGGTTTAGTGGCACCTTTCGAGGACCTGCTATTTCAAATGGGCATCAGAGGTGTCACTATTATTGCGGTGTCTGAGTTTCTTAGTACGCAACTCGGAGGCAATTATACAAATATCACTGAAGGAAAAATTGACGATTTGGTCAGTATTTCTGAAACCGTTAAACAATTCCTTACCCAGCTAGACTCTCAAGAGGCTTATACTCACTTGGTAACTTTACCTGATTGCCTCGATGAGACCGCCTTGTTTGATTTGCTGAAAAACAACAATGCTATCCAGTTCGAAATTGAACACTTCAAAGCAAAGAAAGAGAAAATAGAGCGAATGCTGCGACAACCACTCGAGGCAAAATTTGCCGAACTGGTCGTGGCATATAAAGATGAAATATCTAGCTTGGAGTATCGCAGTACCTTAAGAAAAGGATTGATCATTGATCCTGATGATTTGAGCAAACTCGAGAACGAAGAGAAAAAATATCGTTCGTTAATAGAGTTGCGAGCTCTCTCCGACGAAGATGAACAAGAACAATACGACTCTCTGACAACTAACGTTATAAACAAAGTACTCGAACTCGAGCAAAGAATCTTAGGCCGACGTATATTAACTGATAAGCCGATCGCCCTTAGTACTCTCATTGAAAAGCGAATCACTGACCAACTCGAAGAATACAAAAAGTCTGAGCAGGCAAAGCTTGACTCACAACGCCGAGACTCCATCAACAGTGACCCAGAGCTCGTTCAAATCAACAACGCTTTGAAACGCTATAAAGCTAAATTAAACGCGTCTTATCAAGCTCTCGAAGCTGCAGTAGTGAGTAATGTCACTGGTTTTAAAGATGCGGAATCCAAAGCACTACTGAAAGCGCTAACGCTTAGAAAGATGAAACTACTCAACACGATTATTATCGATGAAGCTCAAGATGTACCATCTGTAGATATTGAGTTGGTAGGCTTTTTTACTCAAAGACTTATTCTCTCTGGTGATGAAGCTCAGAGTGAAAACCCTGATGGTGTAGGTGTGTGGTGTAACCTTCGTCAGAGAACGGGGTTCTACACCGATGAAAAGCTCACTCTATACAAACTGAAACACAACTTTCGTCAAACCTATGAGCTGGGTAACCTCAGCTATAACTTTCGACAACTGATGTTAGGTTTAGAGGTAGAAGACCTCGAAGAGGAATATTTTGAAAATCAAAAAGGTTTCGAGAAGCCTGTCGTTAAGCGCGGTGAGCTAAAAGTAGAAATCGATGAAAAGCTCAAGTTTATCAAGTCGAATTTTACCCAAAAGCTACCACTGGTTGTCATCTTTGATAAACCGAACGATACGCTTCAGAAGAGTCTTGTTCGTGATTTGATTCTTAGCGGCTTGTCTGTCTCGGTAGGTGAAGTAAAAGCATACAGTGACGTGTCATTCTTACTTGCGGATCAGGTAGCTGGAAAAGAGTTTCCAGTAGTGATTGCAGTAGCCAACGAGCACACAGAAGATGGGACGCTTTACATCATGTTAAGTCGTGCCAAGTTTAACCTTACCATAACGGTAGAAGCACAAAGCGAAGTTAATGAGAAACTGAAAACACTCGCAACAAACGACATCGTGTCATTAGTATAAACTACACGATGACAAACCTAGCACTTTTGAAGTGCACCCTAGCTCACAATGGGGCAGAAATGTTTTAGACCAATAAAACTAAGGCGCTTCTTGTCTCAAACTTGGCTGCGTATTTCGATGATTGCGCTCGTGCGGGTAAATGATTAGTCGGGATACTCCGAAATATGCAGAAAGCCGTCAGCCCTAATGATTTAATGCATTTCTCGCATCAACTGGTCATTTTGTATGAGCATCTAAAAACGATCGTCGATGGCGTTGAATGGTAAGCAATAATTTGAGATAACATTACGATGGTTTACACCCGTTTGCTTTCTACTTCTAACCTCTAGGTTTCCTCGACTATAAAAATTATGCACACTACACGCCAATTACTCGAGCTTGGAGTCAACTGCTTTGAAAGTGACAATTTAAACGAACAAATGAAAGCATTTGCGTTTTGTATGCAAGCAGGCGAGCTGGGAGAGTATCAAGCCTATTACTACTTGTCCCACATTTTGTCTCAGGGACTAGGAGTCCCATCAAATTCTCAGCTTGCGGATAAATACCTATTGAAAGCATCTGAGTTCGGTATACAAGGTGCTGCATTTGAATTGCTTGTGAATACTTTCAATCAAAGCAACAGTAGTGAAGTTGTCGACGAAATCTATGCACAAATAAAAGTTCTAGCTGCTGCGGGGCATGAGGCCTCTGCTTGTTGGCTAGAAGATGACTTCATTGGCATTGCTATCTGTTACTTGGAAGGTGATGGTGTATTGCGCTCCAGAGTTGCAGCACTTATCTGGTTAGATGAAGCAATTGGATCATTCAATGAAAACAACTTTTCAGAGTTGTCAGCAATTGTAAATATGTTCGACAAGCTACCTCCCGAAACCAGTAAGGCAGTCGCTAGAATTCAGCAAAAATATGGGAGTGCTGATTTCTGCCTTAAGAAAGCGTGGGAATTGCTCGCTTCAAAACAATATCTATATCAATCCCAAGCGTTCTCTTGGTTCAAGTCTTCGGTAGAAAAAGGAAACCACAACGGCCTCAAAGGAATGGCAAAATGTTATGCAGAGGGCATTGGTTGCGAAAAGGATGACCTAGAAGCCAATCGATTGTTTCATCGACTTGCGTCAAAGTACGAGGATATTGATTCAGCTTATGACTTGGCGCTAAGGCTTGATGACAAGATTGGATACGAATCGGGACGCACTAAATTTGGCCCCGCTAAAGAATGGTACCAGTTTGCGGGATTAAGAGGTCATATTCCATCCGCTTGCAACGCAGTTCAATTATTCGATAACTATAGCATCAATGAACAAGCTTCAGTGTATAAGCAATTATTAAAAGTTGCGGTTAAAAGTGGAGACCCTCAGATTCTCTATGAGTATTCTCGTCAAATAGCTCAAGAAGCTCCCAAGAAGTCTAGGCGGTATTTACTCTGCGCAGCTTCTGGTGGTTCTGTCGGAGCAATGTATGACGTAGGGCGGCAACTACTTAGGGACAAATCGACGTTAAAAGAAGGCTTAACTTGGTTGCATAATGCAGGAGAGAAAAATCATACAGAGGCAGCTTATGAACTCGGCATCTACTTTAGCACTTTACCTGAAGATACTAAAACAAATATAAAAACAGCCGTTAGGTGGTTAGAAATCGCTGCAAAAAAAAGCCACACGGATTCAATGTACCTATTAGGTGACTGCTATATGTACAAACTAGAGAATACGCAAGAAAGGTCACTTATTGCTATTGATTGGTATCGTAAGGCCGCAGAAGCCAAACATCCCGATGCAACATTTGAATTAGGTTGGGCGCATAAAAATGGATATGGCGTATCTGTCGACTACATTAAAGCTAAACAATGGTTTAAAAAAGCATCACTACTAGAACATGATTTAGCGGAAGGTGAACTTGAAGAACTTGATCAACTTGTTTGGGAATTTTACAGAGATAACAAATAGAGCTCGTGGTGGCAATATTAGCGAGGCTTACAAGTCAAAGTATGGTTATTTTAGACCATTACTCTGAGAATAAGCTCTTCATGTTAGCAAACAAGCCGTACGGTTCATTCATATACAATTCGCAATTGCAAACTCGCTTTTATCCCTTAGCATGGCGGCATAACACGTATTTGGACGAAACATTGTTAGACCACATACTCTAAGGTGTTTGCGTCAGATTAGAAAAAGCATCTTGAAACCTTAAATGCTTGTTAGGCATATCGTAAATATGGATGACATACTATAAGCATGCCTATCTTATCATCTGGAGTTTATATGAATTTTACTGAACGAGTCGACTTCCTAATTGAATTGTTAGGTTTGTTACCCGGTAGCTGGGTAACAAATGACAGCCTTGAATACCCAAGCATTCGCTCGGATATAGATAAAGCTTATAGACCAGAAAACGCTTCAATTGGCATTGTTTTAGGCGACTTCAAGATTGAATTGGAAATTGATAGCGACTTTAAGCGCCCCGAAGAAATTGTTGACCCTAACGATTACTATAAATGCACTGTCGAAGGTGCAACAGTTCACGTTTACCATCAAATCGGAGACACTACTTATTGTGTCGAATGGGAATGCGATTGTGCTGATGTTTATACATATACACTAGTTAACGGCCAAATTAAGGAGCCGAATCGCCCAACCGACAACAGTGAAGCTGAAATTTACGGTTGGGTAGGCGAAATGAGAAATAGTTAGTTCGCGACATAGCCTCGAGTGATGCCTAACCCCCAATTAAGAGGTGTGCAACGCTACCACCTAACTCAAAGTATTGTGCCATAAACACTAAAATTGAAGTAGAAGAAAAAATGCCAAGCATGATGAATCGTTCTTAAAGTGTCTTTTTATAAGCTAAACTAAAAGCTACCATAAAACTCATTAACTTCATGACCACCCGAAAATTCACGAATACGGTATTGTCGATTTTTGGAGTCTAACCATAGGAAATAACCTAATTTATATCCACACACGTGGCGACTATCAAAGTTCCCCGAGGTCACAAAACACTGTCGTAATTCGGTTTGGTCATAATTTTTAGACGATTGCAGTCACTTACTTCCTCACTGTCGGGACGATTTGACTTCGTCATTTCCAGTGCAATCAAGTTATCTTGTTCTTTTAGTTTGCCTCGACTGTGTAAAATCAAGTCACAGGTTATTGATATTTCAACAGAGTCGTCGTCAAGGATAGTTTTGACCTTGCCTCGGTTACGGTTGTACTCAGCACCAGCAAAGTAATTTAGGAACCCAGCAGCTTTAGCCTTGGGTTCTAAAATCATAGACAACCTAGCGCATAAGTTTCGCTCCGTTACATCATTTTGAATATTGTTCACTTCAGTATTAAAGAACTCTTTTGAGTGACTGATGCTTAAAGGTTCACAACCAAGTTCTTTAGTCATTGCTGGGACTCTTTTAAAAAAGTACCTGCTTTGTGGCTGTATTTGTTCTTCTCTGGGGGGATGTGATCTATTTCTGCCGAGAATACATAAGTTTGATCGGCTCTAGCTAGCCATGAGTATTGATCCCGTTGAGTAGCATCGAGATACTGGTATGCATTCTTTAAGCCTCTAATCCAAGATAGAGATTTTGACGGCTTCATTTTTAATAGCCAACGCGTTGTATACATGAAAAGCCAACATATGGTCATCGAATATTAATGGTCAAGCGCACAGGGACAATGGTTTGTTAGTTTTTAATTCAACTAGGCGTAAACTGGTAAGGATTTTCTTTTTTAATTGATATGCTGTTGTCTAAGTTGATAGCAAACTTACAATAAAACAGTAATTTACGTTTTCTGTTGGATTAACGATGTTCTCTTTGGAGCCTGAATGCAGTTACTTGATTTAACCAATGGTCGCTACTTTCGGTATGAAAATAAAATCTACCGTAAGATAAAACAAACAAAGCCCAACAAAATATTGGTCGGTAGGTGTACTGGTGCGGGTGAGCTACAAGAATCGTTTCATTCAGGAAGAGTAGTAACTCCGATAAACCCCAAGAAAGTTAATAAAATACTTGGAACAATGCGATTAAAGAGGAGGGCAGAAAGAAAGTCGTCAACTAAACAAACTAGCAAAAACAAAAGTAAAAGTGTGATTAGTTTTAGGACGACATGCCCTATATGTGGAAGAAAGCTTACCCAAACAGGATTTGAGCAGCATAGGAGAAATTTCCATAGCGAATTAAACTCCAAAGAGTTTGAAAAATTGGTCATAGTTGCAATTAAGAATAAAACCATAAAAGTGACAGTTTTTGAGCCTGTAATACCTTGTATTTCCTCAGGGACAGCTAAACTCGAGCAGTTCAGATTGATGAATAAACACGGTTATTCTTCGATGCAACAAGGAGGGAAAGTTAGCCCTAAATAGTATTCTATCCCATAAAAAACCAGGTCCAATCCAATCTTAATATGAGTTCAGTTATTACTTTAGAAGTAGTCTGTCGATGTGGTGGAAAAGCTCCCGATAGTCAAAAAATCATTCATATCTGAGACGTTTGGCTAGATCGTATAGAGATGATTTTCTTGGAAATCAAAAATTTCATTGTGATTTTGAAAGGTCGACTGTTCATTCGGTAGGTTTGGCATATGACTATAGTGAGTAGAATCGTTATGAGTTTGAAGTGTAAGAAATGCAACAACATACAAATTGAACCGTCGCTTCAATGTCCAGTTTGTGGAAAAAAACATTCAAAAGGCGTTATTTTAAAGGCTCAGAGAAAAAAAACTGTTGAAGAGATACTTTCTCAATATTCACAGGTTTTGAATTTCAAAGACTATCTTCAAGATGTCCTCAGCGCATATTTGTACCCTACTCAAATAGCTTTGAACGGACCTAGAGCGAAGTACCAAAAATTGTCAGCATCTGTTGTAAATGTCGCTTACCAGAAAGGGTTGTTATGTCTTGAGGAGTTCCACGTTCTCAATGATTTAGTATACCCAAACGGTGTGCTTAAAAGGTATGAGACCGTTGATAATCCTACAGCACAGGTAATAGCCCAAGCCATACTTGCTTTAAATAGATTGGGCAAGGCTAGATACAAAGGAATGTTTGTCAGTGAAGAAGAATACTTCGCGCATCATTTGGCAAAAGGGAAAATAAAACTTTCAGGTAAGATACTTCATGTCAGTTCTCATACGCTGCAAGATAAATTTGATAAGCTAAGGTTACTTATTGCTGCTATTTGTATTTCAGATATTTGTGTTAATAGCGATCTGACAGTATTTTTATGCGTATTTAATAAGGTAGGTAGCTTCCCTCAAAATCTTGCAACCATTTTGCCTGTTAAACGAGACAAGAAAGCGTGTGGAGCCATGATTTATCATATCGACTTTGAGAAAAGCGAGGCTCTGCTCAATAAGTGTCTAGGTATAGATTTGAGTCTAAACCGCAAATATTCACGGGATAATCTACTTTCTGTTATCTTGAATTCTGAACTGGGAGGGGGCCTTGAACAACTTCATCCCATTGCAAAACGGTTGTTGTCGAAACTAAATCGAAGTGGCCAAGAAAAATGTCACATAACATTCGAAAAGTGCTACTGCGAATCCATCGTAAGAGACAGTACGACGAGTAGTGTTCTTGAGGCTCTAAAGGAAGATATGATCACCGATAATGAAATCATAGGCTATCTGAAGAATAACCCGGAAACGCCAGAGCGTAAGCCATTTGGAGAGCCACAATCGAAATTTCGCAATGGTACTTATGGCTTACACGGTATGGAAATTAATCGCTGGCGTCGATAATAGTTACTGTAGACAAAGGGAGAAGGTGCATTGACAACCTTCCTAGTTCAAATGTGGCAAGTCACTTACAAAACGTGGGGCAGGTTTAGAAACTTATCTTTACTGTTTTACATCTCCCTTTAGTACTTACATCACCCTTATCGTCAAAAATTACAAATTTCCGCTCTTACGTTCAATCAACTTTTGTCTGATAGCTTTAGTAAATTAGCTCCCTGTGTAATCGTAACCGTACTCACGATACAGGACAATGCGGTCTGGCTTTATTTTTCACCTCCATGGAAGATCAGCTGTCGACGTCAATCCCACACGTTTATTTTCTAACCTTTACTATTTATGACTACAGCATGAACCTATGCATGCTGTAGATATGGGTAAAAGTGCATCTACGTACGTAGTTCAGTTTGTCGTTATTAAGTGTTAAATATCTAACAATACGTTTCTTTGTAGCCTAAAAGTTAGGTGCCATCATTTTGCAAAGTGTAAGCACATAGATAGTAATAGTGTCTGAAAGGGGCAAACTACAAATGATACTTTCATAAACATTAATTGGGTTTATATTACGGTTAAGCTTCCAACATAAAGCATGACATTTTACCAATTTACAGAGCTATATTCTGGTGAGTGGACATGTAGTATCTGTATAATATTCCGCAAATAATTCAACATTATATAGAAATGAAGCTAATTCTCACCATCGTCACGCTACTATTACTCGCAGGTTGCCAAACAACTAAACAGACTAAACCAGCCCACTTTCTTGAGGGTATTCAACCAATGATAGGTGATTACGGATACTCCGCTAGCCCAGGTAATTATTGGAATGTTTATGACACAGTTCATGCTGAGAATGAGAAATTTGGATTGATGTTCCTCAATTGGGCCAGTATTGGTCCATACGGTACAAGCATGTGGATATCAACTGGACCTGGTGAGCACTTTTGCAACAGCTGGGATCTTCCGTCAGGAAACGGGGCTGTTAACGTAAATGGGCAATGGGTTAAGAGTAATGTATCGTGCTTAGGTGGACGACTTTCTTTTTCTTTAGAAGATTACTTTAGTGTTCACAACCAACACATCACAACGGCAGTTATCTTTGATTATCTGGGTAATGTAGCAATGACTTTTGATATTCGAGTGACATTTGAAACTGACGGCCTTCTGAATGCTATGAAGTTTGCTCAATTGGAGTCACGCAAGAAAGATCTTGAGAAACAGCAGAAAGCCGATCAACCGAAATAATATTTTCATTAGGTTACTATGCAGGGACGAACTTTTAAAAGCACTTCTAAAGGTTGGTTCCCTTGCTAACGTTAGATTTCCAATATTTAGCCATGCGTATATAAACAACTTCTGCCGAGATACCGGAGGTGCTATAACCTAACGTTGTTGAAACGTAGGCCATGACTTCCCGTATTCAAGAAGCTCTTTTGAATTAGATATTACGGTTAGACAACTTCCATTAGGGTGACGCTTAATTCGGGTTAAGCCCGTATAAAGCAATGCAAGAGCTTTGGGGTCTAAAGAGCTGCCAATATATATAACTAAAGCACGAGATTCCCAGCCTTTGAAACTATGAATCGTTGTTGCTTTAATCCGAGCATCCCCCATGTAAAAACCTACCTTTTGGCGTCTTGATTCATTGTCATCCGGATTATAAGTATGAAGAACACGAACCCCTTTATTTCCAAGCCTTTTTACAACTTCAAGACCAAGTGCTCTAGTGCCACATAAAAACGTTGTGTCAGCAATTGCAAGGGTTTCTGGGGACCCTGTTGTTGAAAGTCTTAACAGTTCAGAGCAACAGATATCTTCTGCGTTATTACCATTGACATGTATCCACCTAAGTTCGCAAGGCTCCAGCTCCATAGATAGTTGATTAGTCTTAGGTATATTTACTAATTCTTTTGGTAAAAAACGTTTTGCAAAGTCTGCTGCCTTATCCATAGCTATTTTGGGTAGTCTATAACTTACATCGAGTTCAGCCCAGCTACCGCTAAAGCCAGCACCTGTCATCGCTTCATCAGTCCAAGAACTGGCGGTTTCATAAATATCTTGAGTTGCATCCGCTACAAGTAACATTTCACCATCAGGCTTACATACTTTTCGTAATACTGACCACCAATTGGGAAGAAAGTCTTGGCCTTCATCAACTAAAACGGCATCATATTTTGAAGTTAGTCCATCGATAGATAGATCAATTATTTTATCAACAAGTTCTGGAAGCAGGGTTTCGAGCACTTTTTTGGGAGCTCCCACTTTCCACAGGTTGTCGTATTCATCTGTATAACCATTTTCAATGCAAACGCGCTTACACCAATAGTGAAAGTTTAGCCAAGTGATATCTGAGCGGGTTTTCCCTCCTGCTTGAGGCCATCGAACAGCAATGTCCATTAAATAATGCAGTAATGTGATGTTAAAAGTAACAACCAAGACCTGTTTGTTTTGCCCCAACAGCTCTGCAGCACGAGCGGCTAAGACTAATGACTTTCCTGAACCCGCTGCACCTCGTATACGTCTATAGCCAGATTTAGTTCTGCTAGTAACAAATGAGAGTTGTGTTTTGTCCAGTTCAATAGGTTTACGCTGAGTTTCAGAAAAGTCGGGCTCAATAAGCCAATTCTTAATATCCTTATATAATTCGGGCCCCATTTGATTTGAATAAACACGCTGAGCTTCGGGGAATACTGAAAAAAGGTCCCCTCTTTCTAATGCATTTCGCCCTGAAATCGGATTGTACTGTGGATAACGGCTCATCCCACGAAATTCAAGGCAAGGTGAAAATAGTTTTTGGGTGTAAGAATCATCTGCAAAGGGGAAGATGGTTCCGGCAGTAATAACGGAAAACCCAGCTCCTTGTTGTAACCTAGGACAATACAAATTGAATAGTTCCTGTTTATATTGATAAACCTGTTCTATCGGATTGTCATGTTGTTTCGAGAAAGTTTTTCCATCTTTGGTTGCTATCAGCTTTGGAATTGACGAGCCATTCTCATCAATCGAATATGACATAGCATTAAAATCCCAGTCTTTTACCTCAAAGACAGCTATGCCTACTTTAGGATTAAGCAATACGAAGTCTGGTCTTAGACCATTTAGGTGAGGTTGAATATAGATTTCCCAATCTTCAGGTAAATGTGTGTCAAAGAAATCAAAAACTTTACGTTCACCAGCAGTTAAAGGTTGGCGAAGAGTATTGAATGCAGATGTAGGTGGAGATACAAAACGTGTCATAAACGATGAATCAACTTGATATAAATGTTGGGTAAGGTTACACAGTAAACCTTACTCCTAGTCTGGGTATTGTGTTATTTTAACTCTTTTAAGAATGCCATACAGAAAAATTTTAGGTAATTAGATATATTCGTTAAGAAATATCAGCCAGATATTCTGCGAATGCTGCGCTTATAGTGTCGATTCTACGTTCACCTTGAAACATTGCAGGAAAATAGTCGAACTGGCATAAGTGATGTTTTTCTAAAAGGTCAGCTTTTTTCTTAAAATCGTGTAAGCCTGCCGCACTCGAAGGGGCTATAACAGCAACACGGGTAAAGTCTTTAGGTTGAGGTAATGAACGATTGTTTTGACTATAACCTTGAGTTTGCAATTCCTCTCGAATCCGACGAACCTTTAGTTCATGTTGCCCAATACTGAAAGTTGGGTTTATATCCAAAATCTTTATGGACAAACCATATTGTGAGCTGAACGTGACTTGCCCCTGAAATAGTACAGTTATGTTTCTTGTAAAATTTATATCTGTTTGATTTTAAAGCCTATTTGCTAGGTCTATATCGTTGTTCCAAATTATCGCTTTGACCGAAGATTTTTGTCCTCCTTCATTTTTATGTCCAAGAGTCATGTACATGTGTCCGGCACTGTTGCGCTTTAGATCGTCAATATCGCAGGTGAACCAGTAACGCTGGTCGAGCTCACGGCGAATTACTACACCTACCAGGTGCATTAATTCAGCTAGAGTGAAGTGGCTTAAGTCACTATTGCTTCCTCTATTTGATCTTACTGGCTCTATACTCGTCATCATTTATCACCATCTCGAAGCAATTATCACTAACAAAACAATGAATGATCTGCATAAGAGAGGACTCATTATTTATGGTTAACTTCAGTTAACATGTATCATACTCTTTGCTATGAAAGTATGAAGCACTAACAAATACTGCATTGAGTATTGCGTCATTAATAAGCATTGTAATGCATATCGAATTGTGTATATTTCCAAAAAATCGGGTTAGAGCTTTGTCATATAGTTATTAACAATTTCTTTAGTTTCCGGGTTAGTAATGGTTTTGACATTGCCTAATAATTTTGAGGCTATTTGATTCGAGGCGAGATTATTTTTCGAGACTATAGCTTCAAAGTAGAAACCGTTTTGTATTTGAGGCTTCATGCCATTAGTAAATTCAAGTGAAGCTTTCGTAGCGATTGCAGTTCCAAACCCCTGACCTCTATAACTATCTTTCACAGCCCAGTCAATCGACCAAACACCAACCCCGTCAATACTGCGTTCTAGAATGATGGCGCAACGAGCTATGACTTCATTTTTAATGCTAGGGCTAAACATGACATAAGTAACTCTAGGAACCCCGTCCGGCTTATCAAAGTGGCTATACACATCATCAAACATTCTTCCAGGTTCAAGCTCTATTGAGTTCTTATCAATAGCGTCAGAAATGTTTTCTAAGCCGGTAATAGCCATCTCTGAACCAAAATCTCTTTGTCTTTTACTTCTTTTAAAAAATCCGAACATACACACCTCAATATGTTTAATAAAATTCTATACAGAATTTTGTTCTGAAAGTAAAATGCAACTTTATTTATAAGTTGATATACCTTACTCGATCTGAGTAACAACTATTCTAACCATATGTAGTGAAAACTTAGTAACCCACAACACTCAGATGTAGCTGAGCTTGATGATATATAAGTCAAGTTCAACTTACTCTTAACTTGATGAGTTCAAAAGATTTTCATCTAATCTAGAGCAGCTCTTTATGATACATAAATCCGAGCGAGACCTTTTCTCAAAGAACTTTAAAAAGACCCAAAACTCTGTTTTGGCTTATAAAGCAATGATTGAAAAGGATAATCAAAACCTTTTTGATGTAGCCAATAGATCTTTTGAGTTTCTTGATGAGGTCTTTGAGGATCTTTTTTTTGTTTCAAATGAAACTAAGAGAGGGATTTTTAAGAATACAGGGAAGCTGATTGGAGCTGCGCTGTCGTTGGGGGGATCATACTCATTGGAGTTACAAAATAAGCACTATTCTGATGTTCATGAGGCGATATATGAACCTATGATACATAGCTTAAAGAATATTGAAGATAGGACTAAGGAAAGTCTAGAGTCTATTGGAAATAGTCTAAAGGGGCTCAATGAGTCTTTAAGGCCAGTTAGAAAAGTGTTCAATTCTACTGCATATGAAACTAAAAACTTAAAGTTAAATCAGTATGAGAAATTTCAAGTCGGGTTCGATACATCGATGAATGTTGGTTTTGGTGGACTTGTTGGGGGAACTGTTGCTCTCGGTGCGTGGGGGGTAGTCTCGATTGTCGGTGCAGCATCTACAGGAACTGCTATCTCATCACTGTCTGGTGTTGCGGCAACAAATGCGACACTTGCTTGGTTTGGGGGAGGTTCTTTAGCTGCGGGTGGAGCAGGTATGGCCGGAGGCTTTTGGGTATTGGGAGGAATTATTGCAGCCCCAATGATGTATTTTGTGACTAAGAATGCTTATAAAAAGGTAGAAGAAGTCAAAGAGCAAAAGAATAAACTGCTTTCGGAGGCAGAAAGGCTCCAGGGAATGCTCCCTAATGCTAGAACGCAATTACTAGAGGTTAGAAAATATGATGCACATATTTCTGCGACTCTTCAAAAATACCTTCCTCTAATTGCAAAGGAACTCCAAGTATATAAAAGTCATTGCCCTATGTTATTTCGCTTATTTGGTGGAAAAATGAACCCGAAGCAGAAAGAATCATTTGATAGGTTAACTCAATTAGTATCGGAAACTTTTATACAGTTAGGGTTGAAATAAACCTCGTCAAAAACTAATTCGAAAGAGGTGCAATAGGTGGCAATTTATCGAGATCCAAGATTGAAGTTTGTTAAAATCACGCTAACATCTTAGTTAAGAAAAACTACTGTATAAGTCCACCTTTCGTCCACCCAAGCAAGATTGGGATAAAGTGGGGAAGGGGAAAGTTGATTTTTTTCAGTGTATTGCGCGAGATTTACGACGTTTTTGAGGGCTCAGAAACGGTGAAACCCCGATGTTGGTAGCATCGGGGTTTCGAATTTCTAGATTTCTCGACTGGTAAGATCGATTATCTTTTCTATGCAGAAGGCTGGATTAATCCAATCTTATTCCTTGGTAGGGAATTAGATACGGATGAAGTCCATGTGCTCAACTTTTGGCTTGAACGCGTGACGTTGAACGTCTTGTGGCTTAACCTTAACTTCTGCGCCGTCAATCAATAGAGTGATTGCTTCGTAGAATTCAGGCTTATCCATTTGGTTGATCACGTCAGCGTGAACAAGTTCGATAGCTACAGCTTCAGCTTCGCCACCGTAGATTACAGCTGGGAATTTACCAGCGTGACGTAGGCGGCGGCTCGCACCTTTACCTAGTTCAGTACGTACTACTGCTTCAAATTTCATAGTTTTACTCTCAAATTAGTAAAAATTAACTTCACACCTCAATGCGACCTTGAGTGTGTGGTAATGCTTAAACATAAAAGTTCATGCTTAAGCGAGCGCGGATACTAACATCACATTCCAATATGAGCAAGTCAGAAGCCCATCTCAAAGTGAATTTCCTTCGATAATGGGTTCGTTTGGAGATAAAACGTTCGCTAACGCTTGTTTAGCGCATTTTAGCCTCTTTTACATCGCCATTCTTATCTATTTATATCACCGCTAAATCATCAAGTTAATGAACGGAAAATGAATGTTTGCCTAAGACTTGGTTAAGGCTTAGTTCGTTAATCTTAGTGTTAATTAAACAGCAGAATGATAGGTGAAAATATGGAACCGGTAAGCATTGTCGTAATTACGCTAAACGAAGAGAAACGCATTAGCCGCTTAATGGAAGAGTTGAGCGTGCAAACCCACCAAGAGTTTGAAGTGATTGTTGTCGACTCGAACAGTGAAGACAACACCAGAGAAGTGGCACAAGCTTATGAAAACGCTTTGCCAAAATTAACAGTTCATCATATGGAAAACCGTGGTGTGAGCCTTGGCCGAAACACAGGTGCGTCATTGGCGCAATACAACAGAATCCTTTTCTTAGATGCTGACGTGAGCTTGCCTCGAAACTTCCTTGCGAAAGCGCTTTATGAACTAGAAGAGAAGAAGCTTGAAGTGGCGGGTGTGTACATGAGCTCGAAAGGTTTGCCGCTTGTACACAAGTTTGGTTACGGGCTATTTAACGCAGGCTTGTTTACTACTCAGTTCTTTTTCCCGACGGCGATTGGCGCATGTATTTTCTCGACTAAACGAGCGCATGATGAGATAGGCGGTTTCGATGAAGAGATCGTACTGTGTGAAGACTGTGACTACGTAAAACGTGCGAGCAAAACATGGCGATTTAGATTCCTAAATATGACTTTTGGTTTTGACCCACGTCGTTTAGACCAAGATGGCGTTGTGAAGACAGGCTCTACTTATCTTAAAGCCAATGTAAGACGTTTCTTTAAAGGCGAAATGCGTAACAACGAGATGAACTACAAGTTTGGTCACTACAAAGAACAGTAAGCATTGAGGTTGTTATGTTTGATGGACTAGGGCTTTTTCTGGGAGCATTGGGTGATGCTCTCATTGGCCCAAACCTATTTGTACCGGGAGAGCCCTTTTTTATCGCAGCGGGCTTTCAACTGTATTCAGGTGCATGGATGGCGTTGGTTTTGGTAATGCTAGGTGGTTTGCTTGGCGACCAACTCAGTTATTTCATTGGTTATAGATACGGTGCTAAGGCGCAACGAAGGCTTATTAAGTTTCGCCCTAAAACCAAGAGACTAATTGCGCGCTGCCGCTATTTGGTTGCTCGTAAAGGTACATACATCATTCTTTTTGCTCGCTTATTAGGGCCTATCGCTTGGGTAGTGCCATTTATAGCGGGTTCGCATCGTGTACCGTGGCGCAATTTCAGTGTGTTGGCGTTGTTCGGCTTGGCCCTTGGTGGAGGGCAGTTCATTGCTTGGGGTATGTTGCTGGCGCACGGCGTTGAAAACTTTCCGTGGCTTAATAGCCTTAAGATATTTATCTCTGAGCATAATAGTTTGATCGTCGGGGTATTCGCGGTATTGGTCTTCACCATTATCGGTTACCGAATGAAGTGGCAACGCTTGGTACTTAAGTCGAGTGCGCTGTTGTTAGCGTGGGCATTGTTTGCGAACTACGCACACTTTTTTTGGAAAGCGGATGACTTTCAGGATCAACAAGAGACGGCTCAAATTGACAAAGTCGACTGGAATTCGGTTACCTATAAAGCGTTCCCTGGCAAATCTTCGTTCTACTCGGCACAAGCGATCAACGTAATTTATGTTGGAGCAACTCCAAGAGATTTAATGAAGCAATTAGGCTGGATAGAGAATCAAACCTTCTCTCGAAATGAGATTGAATGGGCTGGCTATCTCGCATTGCTTAGAGACAAGACGCCGCCAGTGTCTGATTTATATTGGCGAGACAAGCCGCAAGATATGGCGTTTCAATTGCCGGGTAATTTGATGAAGCGCAGCCATATTCGCTGGTGGCGCGCAGGTGTCGATATTAAAACTAACCAGCCTCAGTGGTTAGGCGCAATTAGCTATGATGATGGCCTTAAAGTCACGCCTTACTCAGGCATTGTGACCGTACTTCATAACATTGACCCTAATGTTGATGAAGAGCGAGATCGGCTCGCTAATCAGATACGAACGTCACTACCAGACATCGAGTTAGACAAGTACCCATTGGCAACGGTGGAAGTGATCAATGAAGATCATGACTATTACACTGATGGCCGGGTATTAATGATTGGAGCAACGACCCTTAGTGATAATTCACAAACTTTAGATGTCGCAGTGAACGATATTCAGAGTAATATATAAGGTCGAATCAACGAAACCTTTCTTCGTAGTGCTCTGGTTTTTCTTAGATATCAACAAACTCAAGCCTTGTTTGAACCCTCAATCAAACAAGGCTTTGAACTATCTGCTTGCCATGTTTATCCAAACATCACCTTCTCTTACGCAATGTCTCAGCTATAACTTGTTCTACTTTGACTATGCTCATTAAGGGCGAGTAAGCGGCGAAAGCAAAGGACAACGTTATGCAAATGAATCCGATTGGTTGGTTTGAAATTTATGTTGATGATATGTCGAGAGCAAAAGCTTTCTATGAGTCAGTATTTAAAGTGACGCTGGAAAAGTTGAACAATGAAACCGGAATCGATGTTGAGATGTGGGTATTCCCTTGCGAGATGGAGAGTTATGGTGCCACCGGTGCTTTATGTAAGATGTCCGATGTAAAAGCGGGAGGCAACAGCACCATGGTTTATTTCTCTTGTGAAGACTGTGCGACAGAAGCAAGCTTGGCTTCGGTCAATGGCGGCACGTTACAAGTGCCAAAAATGGACATTGGTGAGCATGGTTTTATTAGTGTAGTTAGCGATACAGAAGGCAACATGATTGGGCTACATTCGATGGGGTAATTATGTTGAAGTGAGCAGTTTTCCGTTGAACCGAGATAAAACTAAGCCCTAGCATTACGTTAGGGCTTATTGTTGTTTAACTGTTCTTAGCTTGTTCAGCCTTTACTTACTTTAAGCACCAGAGAGGCTTTTAATCCGCCCATTGAACTCTTGCTGAGCGTTAGGCTGCCTCGGTAGCTGTGTGCCATTTCATTCACGATATTAAGCCCTAAGCCTGTTCCTGGTGTGGTTTCATCAAGTCGAACGCCACGTTTGGTCACTTGCTCAAGCTTCTCTTCAGGAATGCCTTGGCCATCATCTTCAATCACCAACTCTATGTTGCCATCGTCGAGTTCATTTGCATGGACGCGAATAATGCTGCCAGCCCATTTGTAACTGTTCTCGAGTAGGTTGCCGACCATTTCATCAAGATCGGTTTTTTCTACCGCCACTTCAATCTCAGAGTCTAGCTCGTTAATTATGGTGACTTCGTTGGCTGCGTAGACTTTATCAAACGCCATTGAGATAGCTTCAACACGCTCACAAGGTGAAGACTTCACCGAAAGAATGTTCATTGCACCTGCCATACGAGCGCGGCCAAGGTGATAATCGATTTGGCTTTGAATCTGATGAATGGGCTGTTGTAGCAGTGCCTTGTCATCCTCTGGAAGTCGCTCAATCTCATTTTTCAGAACTGAAAGCGGTGTTTTCAACGCATGAGATAAGTTACCCGCGTGGTTACGAGCTCGCTCTAATAGCTCTTGATAGTGGAAGAGCAGGGCATTGAGATCCGAGACTAATGGAGAAACCTCTTTCGGGTAGTTATCGCTTAACCCTTGTTGCTCGCCGTTTCTTAGCATTACCAGTTCGCGTTGCATCTTGCTGAGCGGTAATAACGACCAACTGACTTGAATACCGATCAACATCAACACGCCAACAAACAGCAGCATTAGGATCAACCAGACTTGGCCAGTTAGTTCGGTAAGTGTGGATTCTAGCGGATCTTCGTCAATACCAATGGTGATCGTGACAGGGTCGCTCAGTTCAGGCAGGTAGATATCTTGCTCGATGTAAATCAGCTTTTCTTTCTCAGGCCCTTTGACTGATGTGTGAATTGGCGAACGCTTGATGGTGAGGTCTTTATCCCATAGTGAGCGAGATCGAATGATTTGCTCTTGGGTAGCGGCGCGCCAATAAATACCACTGTAGGGCTGGTTGAACCGAGGATCCGATAGACGCTCTGCCATGATCAGGTTACCACTGTCATTGGTTTCGATATTGGCGGTTAACTCATCCATGGTTAAGCCAAGCTGCTGCTTCATGTCATCGACGAGGTAGTCGTTAACCAGCTTCGGAATCCCGACACCAGCCGCTAATATCATCGCACCTAGCCAAAAAGCCGCAGCAAGGAGCAAACGGCTTTTTAGACTGATGTTTTTAAGTGTTCGTTTCTTTAGATTCATGCATTTCCAGCCTGCCTTTGCTCATCGTGACTTATCGTATTGCGATGATCAGAACAGGCTATCCACTTAATTGATGGTTACTCTTGGCGTGATTGACGATTGAGTTATTCGGCATTCAGTTGGTAGCCAAGGCCACGAACGGTTTTGATGATCTTTGGAGCGATTTTTTTGCGAATACGACCAATGAACACCTCAACCGTGTTTGAGTCACGGTCGAAGTCTTGCTTGTAGATATGCTCAACCAACTCAGTGCGCGAGATAACTTTGTTTTGGTTATGCATGAAGTACGCGACAACTTTATATTCCAGCGCCGTGAGGCTAACTGCTTGACCTTGCCACAACACTTTAGAACTGCGTGTGTCTAGGCTTAGGTCGCCGATTTGAAGTATTGGTGCAGCACTGCCTGATGCGCGGCGCAGTTGAGCACGGATACGGGCAATCAGTTCGACCATCTCAAATGGCTTAGTTAGGTAGTCATCAGCACCCGCGTTCAAGCCCTCAACACGTTGAGTTAGTGTGTCACGAGCACTTAAGATAATCACAGGTGTGTTGATATTTTCGTCTCGAATGCCTTTTAATACCGTTAGGCCGTCAAGCTTAGGTAAACCTAAATCGAGGACAATCGCGTCCCATTCTTCTGACGTTGCACGGTAGAGTGCGTCGATACCATCTTGAGAAAGCTCTGGAACCCAGTCGGCTCCCTCAAGTGTTTCAATAATTTGTTGGCCCAAACGAGGCTCGTCTTCAACGACTAAAATTTTCATAATTGTTCTTCTTAATTCTTGTAATGACTGTTCGTCGTGCTTAATTATTCGTTGTGCTTAGCTCTTAGTCGTACGTAACTAGTCGCCGTGCTTAATTGCGTCTTTAAAGTTGCGGCCTTTGATCATAAGCATTTCTAACGTCTCAGCGTTGTATTCGACTTTGATGATGTTGTTTTGGTAATTGATTTTTAGTTCATACACCCAAATGTCGTCATCTTCTTCTAGTTCTACTTTAATGATTCTGCCATGAAGATCGTTTTCAACCGCGGCATACATTTCTGAGAAAGGGCGAATGTAGCCTTCTCGTACGGCTTCGTAGACTTCGTCTTGATCTTCTTCAAATTCGATGCTGGTTCCTGCTTTATGAACGTCCTGCACTAATTCATGACCATTATGATGTGAGTCAGCCCATGCGCCAGCAGAAACAAATAAGCCTAAGCTTATAGAAAACAAAGAAATCATAGCTTTACTAAACATAGCGAATCCTAGAGAAGGTTGATAGCGTTCAGTATAAAAAAGTAATTCTGAACAGAAAGTGAACCTGATTAATAATGAGAATTTGATACCGAAAAACTTAACGCTTAAATGGCGCAGGCTTTAATACATAAGACTAATTGTCGAGTGTTAAGAACGTAAGACTTACCTTTATTCTTAACCTTAACGCTGCTGTAGTTCGTCTTCGAATATCTTGTCTCTCATTTTCCAAAAGCGTCCGACTTTACGTGCAATCACGAATTGAGGTGGGCGGAATCTATGTTGGTGAGCAACCACTTTCGTCGGTGAGGCTTCTTCAAAAGGGCGATGTCTGTCTGCAAGGTGAGGGCGAACAAACTGGTCTTTGAAGTTCTGTTTCTGCTTTTTGGTGGTTAATGACCAAAACTCATGCACTTGCGCTTGGTTTTCCCCGCGATAGGTGACCTTAAGTTGTGATTTACCTTTCTCGTCTTTAAGCACGTTGAGGTCCATTTCTAAACATTCAAATACCAAGGCATCTTTTAGATTCAGTGCTTCTTTCAGCTTTTTGTCTGGGTCGACTAAGGTTGCATCGCACTCATGGCAAATGCGCGCGGCAATGTCGTTGTCCGCACCACATTCACCGCAATATTTCGCTCGGAAACGATAGTTGCAGTGTTCGCGTTCGCCCGTGTCTTCATCGGTAAAGTAGCCTTGGCATTTACGACCAAAGTGTTCAAGCAAGAAGCCGTTGCTGTCTAGCTTGCCCCAAAAGTTGTTATTGAAGCCGCACGCCGGGCAAGGGATGGTGATGATTTCACTGTCTGAATCGGGTTTAGGGCCGCCGACCTCTGGTTGGTAAAGGTCGTAACTGTTGCCCGCATAGTCGAGCACTAAACACTCTTTCTTACCTGGGGATAGGCGTAAGCCACGGCCTACGATTTGTTGATACAAACTGATGGATTCTGTCGGGCGCAAAATCGCGATTAAATCGACATGTGGCGCATCAAAGCCTGTGGTTAATACAGATACGTTAACCAAGAACTTGATTTTACGTTCTTTGAAGTCGCTGATAATTTGGTCGCGTTCTAGTGTCGGCGTATCGCCAATCACAATTGAAGCTTCACCTTCTGGCAATAAGCCGAGGATCTCTTGCGCGTGTCGAACAGTGGCAGCGAATACCATGATACCTAGTTTGTCTTGGGCTAGATGAATAATCTGGTCGACAATCTGCGGGGTCGCTCGTTTCGATTGCTCGATCACCATGTCGAGTTCTGCTTCTTTGTAGCGGCCAGTGCTCGCGGGCTTTAACTGGGAGAAGTCGTAGCTCAACACGGGTGCATCGATCATACGTGCAGGAGTTAAGAAGCCTTCGTCGAGCAGGTAACGAATCGGCAGCTCAAAAATACAGTCGCGGAAGAAACGTGGCTCATCTGAACGCACTTGACCGCGAGTGTGGTATTGATAAATCCAACCCATCCCAAGACGATATGGGGTCGCTGTTAATCCAAGCACCTTGATGCCCGAATTATTCTCGCGCAAGTGAGTGATCACTTTCTGATAACTACTGGTCTTTTCATCGGGAACACGGTGGCATTCGTCGATAACCAAGAGTGAAAATTGGTTAGAGAATGAATCGAGATTTCGCACCACAGATTGCACCGAAGCAAACACGACTTGCTGGTCGGTTTCTTTGCGTCCTAAACCTGCAGAGAAAATTGAGCCTTTCAGCCCATAACCTTCATACTTTTCATGGTTCTGTTCAACCAACTCTTTTACGTGAGCAAGTACCAACACTCGACCTTTCGCAAGCCTTGCCAGCTCTGCAATCACAAGGCTTTTCCCTGCACCTGTCGGAAGCACGAGAACAGCCGGAGTTTGGTGTTTTCTGAAGTAATGAATCACTGATTTTACAGAATCAGCTTGGTACGGGCGGAGTGTATACATATCGCGTCTTGTAAGAAGGAAAACAAATAGTGTGAAATAGCTCAACTAATTGAGCAAAGGTGACTATAATACCCGACTTAGATTAGTTGAGGTATTCATGCGTTTAGATAAATTTCTGTGCGATGCATTAGGCGTCACTCGAAGAGAAGCAACACACTTATTAAAATCCAAGGCAGTGACAGTAAATGATGTCATTCAAAAAAGCGGTTCACTCAAGGTAACTGAAGAGTGCGTTGTGGAATGGCAAGGCAATGAACTGAATGTTCACGGCCCACGTTACATCATGCTTTATAAGCCAGAAGGCTTTGTTTGTTCGCATGAAGATGGCGCAAATCGTATCGCGTTTGAATTACTTGATGAAATCAAAATGGATAAGCTGCACTTTGCTGGCCGTCTAGATATTGATACAACAGGTCTTGTGTTGATTACCGACGATGGTAAGTGGTCTCACCGTATCACTTCGCCAAAGCACAAGTGCGAGAAGACGTACCGTGTGTGGTTGGTTGAACCTGTTGAAGACGATTACGTTGAAAAATTCAAAGAGGGCATCCAACTTAAGAGCGAAGATGGCCTAACACTTCCTGCACACCTAGAAGTTCGTGCAGAGCGTGAAGTGCTGCTAACGATTCACGAAGGCAAATACCACCAAGTTAAACGTATGTTTGCGGCACTTGGTAACAAGGTAGAAGCACTACACCGTGAACGTATTGGCGAAATTGAGATGGACGAATCTTTAGAGTTAGGTGAATACCGTTACCTAACGCAAGAAGAAGTCGATTCAATCTGGAAGTAGTCCTTAGCTAGAAGTTGCTCTTAACAAGAAATTGTTCTTAGCAAGAAACAACTTTTGCTGGAAATAGCCCTTTCGTTGTAAAGCCGACCATGGATAGCGTCGGCTGGTACTAGGAAAGTCTCAGCCAATCTTTGACTCGCGTACTCACGCTAGTCCCTAGCTCTATCAGTTGAACATTCGGAGAACCATGCAGACATCGATCTCACAGAGCCCAAGCTCCCAACCAGAAGCACCTCAATTAGGCTTAGTGCTGTTTTTGATTCTAGGTGCGATTGGTGCACTTACTCCGCTAGCCATTGATATGTAT
>NZ_JADDYK010000092.1:114055-114609 GCF_015163615.1 Vibrio sp. OPT18 | reverse complement strand
CTGCCAGCGATGCCGACCATTGCTAAAGATCTTGGTGTGACGGCGGGTGAAGTACAAATCACGCTAACAGCTTATACCGCAGGTTTCGCGTTGGGACAGTTGCTGCATGGCCCGCTGGCAGATAGCTACGGTCGTAAGCCTGTATTGCTTATTGGTGTGTTCTTGTTTGCTATCGCTTCTATGGTGAGTGCGACAACTCATGGCATTGAAGCGCTGACTTACATCCGTACCGCTCAAGGTTTTGCTGGTGCTGCGGCGGCCGTTATCATCCAAGCGGTGGTAAGAGACATGTTCGATCGTGAAGATTTCGCAAGAACCATGTCTTTCGTTACTTTGGTGATGACAGTTGCGCCATTGGTTGCTCCGATGATTGGCGGTTACTTAGCGTTGTGGTTCGGTTGGCGTTCAATTTTCTGGGTCCTGGCTATTTTTGCGGTGATCGTGATTCTGGCGGTATCGATGAAGATCCCAGAAACGCTTCCTGCAGAAAACCGACAACCATTGCGCTTTAAAACAACGATTCGTAACTATGCTCGACTGTGTAAGAACCCAAC
>NZ_JADDYK010000092.1:81106-114004 GCF_015163615.1 Vibrio sp. OPT18 | reverse complement strand
GGCGATGGGCCTGATTTTCTCTGGTGCATTCTCATTTTCAGGGATGTTTGCGTTCTTAACGGCAGGTTCATTCGTTTACATCGATATCTATGGCGTTCGCCCTGATCTGTTTGGCTACCTGTTCGGCTTGAATATTGTTGCTATGATCTTGATGACGAGCATCAACGGTCGAATCGTTAAGAAAGTGGGCTCTCACGCTATGCTCAGAGCCGGCTTAACCATTCAACTGTTTGCGGGCTTAGGTTTGTTGGTCGGTTGGATGTTAGATATCGGTTTGTGGGGTATTGTGCCATTCGTGATGCTGTTTATCGGCACACTGTCTACCATTGGTAGTAACTCAATGGCGCTGCTATTAAGCGGATACCCGAATATGGCCGGCACAGCTTCTTCGCTTGCGGGCACGTTAAGATTTGGTACTGGTTCTGTGGTGGGGGCAATTGTTGCCATGCTACCAAGTGACACTGCAGGGCCAATGGCTATGATGATGGCAGCATGTGCAATACTGTCAGCATTACTATATTGGACATTAGGAAAGAAGGCATAATGTCAAAATACTATATTGAAATTCAGAAGTTAGTGAACGATGCGCTGGGCGAGCTATATGCTCTGCATAAGTCTGGCAAAGCGATCGACGCGCCTATCGCGAACAACCTTTATCTTGTTCGTTGGGTAACAAAAGCGATTAAATCTCAAGCTTATGATCGCGTAATTGTGCCTGACTTAGTTCGCTGGCAGAAACAGGGTCGCTCAAAAGGCAATAACTCTGATTTAACTTTTACCTTTAAACGTATTTCTGCGTTTTACGGACGTTTTTTCCCTGAAGGCGAAGAGCCTAAAGCGCTAAAAGACAGTGATGTTGAAGCGTTCATGGACAAAATGTACGAGATGGGTTGGAGCGTATCGAGTGAAGACGAGCTAACGACTGGCGGCAAGATTCAATTCTTCACCGATGGCGAGCACTCTTTTGCTTTATGCGGTAAACAGTGTGACGACTCTTTCGACGGGGAGTTGATGGTTAAGCCGATGAACTGGTTTGTTCGTGGTAACCACGCAGAGTTCATTCAAGCGGCGATGGAAGCAGGTTTCATGCTTCACAAAGTAACGGACTATAAGTCTGCAGTGAAGTATCACGGTGAATACATCGTTTACCCTGCTAACCAAGGCAACCAATTGGCTGAAATCCCAATTAGCGTTATCGGCTAATAGCGGATTCGGGATGCGAGATGAGAGATACGAAGAGCGGAATTATCCGCTCTTTTTTTTGCCTCTCATGGCGCGTGTCGCTAATTTGCTTTTAATCTTTTCGCATCTCGTTACTCGAATCCCGTATCTGCTTTTAATCCTGCTCTTTAGCTTGCTTCTCAATCGCCTTTACCATGCCTTTAAAGATAAATAGGTGAGCAGGCATCATCGCAAACCAATACAGTAACCCTAGAAAGCCTTTAGGGTGCCACCACGCTGAAATGTTCAGCTCGCGAGAGTCTCCGAGGTCAGAGACGGTAATCTCGAGTCGCCCTAAACCGGGCCCTTTCATTCCAAATAGTAGAGATAAAAACTGGTTTTCTTCACAACGAATAACCTTCCAAGAGTCGATCTTGTCACCGACTTTTAGGGTCGGTCCTTCAGGCATTTGTCGAACCGGTACACCGCCACCGAAAAGAACGTCCAACCATTCGCGTGTGCGCCATAAAGCGTTAGCGAAGAAGTAACCTTGCTTCGGGCTTCCGATTTGCTGAGCTACGTGCCAGAGCGATTCCAGTGAAGCGCTTGAAGTGATACTGGCGCCTGTTTTCTTCGGGTAATAACCGTATCCCGCTTGCCAGCGTTTGAATGCGGTTTTGTCAAAGCCCCACACGTTGCTTTTGACAAAATTTCCTTCAGCGTGAATGGCTTGTTCAACCATGCTCTCGAACGAGACAAGCTTCTGAGGGTACTTTTCTCTAATGGTGGTCGAACTGGCGATGAAGTCGTGCTTTAAGCCTGCAAGCAGCGCTCTGCCTATGTTGGACGGTACAGAAGTCACCACGCCTAACCAATATGAAGCAATCTTTGGTGTCAGTAGCGATGTCGCCCATAGCCTGAGTGGACGATCGGCAGTTTTGGCAATATGAGCGAACTGGTTTCGGTAAGAGACAATATCCGGCCCGCCAACCTCAAAGGTTTGGCTTTCGTTTGGCGTGTCTTGTGCGAGTTTTAGTAAATAATGGTTCAGGTTCTGCAAGGCAATCGGGTTCGCTTTAGAGTCGACCCACTTTGGCGCAATCATGATCGGCAAGTTGTATACGAAATCTCGCATGATCTCGAATGCCGCAGATCCTGGGCCAATGATCACGCCAGCTTGAAGCTCGGTAACTGGAACGGGTCCTTTACGAAGCAGTTCGCCGGTTTTCTTTCTCGCTTGAAGATGCTCCGAATCACCTGTCTGAGGCTGTAAAGAGCTCAGGTAGATGACGTGTTGATTCTTTGGGCCAAGAGCCGAAACAAAGTTACGGGCTAAGTTCAGCTCATAATCGATAAAGTCGTGGCCTTCTGCCATGCCATGGACGAGAAAGAAGATAAGATCAAAGTCGGGGACTAAGGCTTGTGTCGCAGCTTGATCAGCCAGATCAAGATACTCAAGCGATAAGTTTTCGTGAGGCTCGGTCCGTGCCTTTAAATAGTCGATATGCCTTGCTGCTGCCGTGACTTGATAGCCTTGCTCAAGCAGGAGAGGGAGGAGTTGCGAACCAACATATCCAGAAGCGCCTAAAACCAGTACTTTCTTCATTGTTACTCCATTTATATCTGTGGTTAAAAACCGAACATTGATATAATAGCGCGATATTTATCTTTATTCATCAATACGTTCCGTTTAGGTATCTCTCTATGTTGCTCTCTTCAATTATTCATCACACACGAGGTGATTTTGTTCGCAGGCTTATTGCGATTGCACTGCCCATCACCTTGCAGAGCATTATGTTTTCAAGCCGAGGCTTGGTGGATGTATTGATGTTGGGCCAACTTGGCGAAGCAGACATCGCAGCTGTGGGTGTGGCGAGCCGAGCGATGTTCGTGACGACCATTATGCTGGTGGGTGTTACCACGGGCGGTGCTCTTCTTACTGCTCAATATTGGGGCGCGGGTAACAGAAAAGGAGTGAGAGAAAGTACTGCGCTGACGTGGCTGGTTTCGACACTGTTTGCATTACTGACCATTGCGTTTTTCGTTTCATTTCCTGCACAAATCATGGGCGTGACGACTGACTCTCAAGAGGTCATCAACTTAGGCGTTGAATACATCGTAATTACCTCATTTAGCATGCTAGCGGTATCGTGTGTCAGCAGTATGGCTGTAGGTTTGAGAGCGATGCACAAACCCGGGCTAAGCACCTTCTTCAGCGGTATCGGCATCCTGTCTAATGTGTTCTTAAACTGGGTACTGATCTTCGGTAACTTAGGCTTTCCTGCGCTTGGAATCAAAGGTGCGGCGATTGCGACGGTACTGAGTGGCGCGATTGAAGTCGCGACTTTGTTTGGTTATCTCTATTTCTCTAAGCATTTGTTAGCTTTTAAGTTCTGCGATATTAAAGCGGCAGCTTCGATCGATAAGGTGATTCGCTTCTTGAAGCTGTCTCTGCCGACCACGTTTAACTTCTTAGCATGGGCGGGGGGGTTGTTTGCTTACCACGCGATCATGGGACAATCGGGCGTTCAAGGTCTGGCTGCGCTGTCAGTAATGACGCCGGTTGAGTCTATCTCATTGAGTTTATTGATTGGTCTATCGAATGCGGCAGCGGTTCTAGTGGGTAACCAGCTTGGCGCGAAAAATAATGAAGCGGTTTACTATCAAGCACTTGGCTTAACAATTCTGTGTTTCTTAACCAGTATCGTTGTAGCCGTTTTTCTCTACTTCGTTCAAACGCCAATACTTAATGCCTTCAGCGCATTGACGGAAGAAACCAGAGCCCTCTCAGAGAAATTCATTCTGATCCTCAGTGTGGGTATTGTCATTCGCTCGGTGCCATTGACTGTGATCGTTGGGGTGTTGAGAGCGGGTGGTGATGTGAAGTTTTGCCTCTATCAAGATTTGATTGCTCAGTGGGTGATCGGTATCCCATTGGCAGCCATTGCGGCTATTTATTTAAAGTTTCCACCGGAATGGGTATATCTGCTTTTTCTAACGGAAGAAGTCCTCAAGTGGGGCGGGTCGCTATATCGCATGAAAACAAGAAAATGGATTAAAAACTTGATAGGAAGTTGAAGTAGGGCGCACCAATCGCATCACTTTATCGTTGGCGTGTGATCTATCTTTCAAAATACTTCCTCCTAACAGGGAATTAGTGTAGATTCTCCTTCCAAATTCTAACTAATGCGAGCTGTTTAATGTTAAAGCTGTCAGACCTATGTAAAGGCTATGTCGATGGGGGGGAGTTTCACCCTGTTTTGCAAGGTGCTGAATTAACATTAAACCAAGGTGACCAGCTGGCATTAATGGGAGAAAGCGGTTCAGGTAAAAGTACGTTACTGAATCTTATCGCGGGTTTAGACCTAGTTGATTCAGGTGAAATTACTTTCCCTCACTTCAATATGCACGACTCAACCGAGCGTGACCGCACCGCTTATCGCAGAAACAACATTGGCCATATTTTTCAGCAATTCAACTTACTGCCAACGTTAAACATTGCCGATAACATCCGTTTTTGCCGCCAGTTAAAAGGCTTACCTGAAGACAAAGGTCTCTGGAGACAGATTCTCTCTGCTTTAGATCTTATGCCTTTACTTGGCCGTTACCCTGAAGAAGCGTCTGGTGGCCAACAACAACGTGCGGCCATTGCGCGTGCGCTGTATATGGAACCAAAAATATTACTGGCCGATGAGCCGACCGGTAGTTTAGATGAGCGTAATGCAGAAGCGGTAATGCGTTTGCTGACCTCTTTGGCTCGTCAATTAGAATGTACGTTGCTGTTGGTAACACACAGTGAAAAAGTAGCTCTGCACATGGATGGTAGGATCCGTCTACAAGGAGGGCAACTGCATGTTATGGCCCGTAGTTAAGGCACTACTCGGTCACTATCGACGTTACCCACTGCAGATTATTTTGGTATGGCTTGGTTTAACCCTCGGCGTATCACTTTTGGTTGGTGTTACTGCTATCAACCAACACGCCAAGCAAAGCTATGCGCATGGTGAAAAACTCTTTTCGAATCCTCTTCCTTACCGTATTCGACCAAAACACAACGCCAATAAAATCCCGCAAGGCTTTTATATCCAGCTTCGCCGTGAAGGCTTTCAACAGTGTTCTCCTCTTGATCACCATCGTATCACTGATGAAAATGGCGCAAACTTCATGGTTGTCGGCATAGACCCTGTCTCTATGCTTCAGCTACAACCTGGTATTGCGTTAAAAGATCTCACCGCTTTGAACCTCATGAAGCCACCATATCCAATCCTTGTCAGTGATGATCTTGCTGAACACATGGAATGGCACAACGGTGATTACATCCCTTTGATGGATGGTTCTGAGCTTGGCCCTGTGGTTGTTGATCAAAATAATATGATTAATGGTACAAGGTTGATTGCGGATATCTCCTTGCTCCGAATGCTTAAACGCAGTGCGGGGCTTTCAGTGATTGCTTGTTCAGACATGCCCACCGAGAAGTTTGAACGTCTTAAAAACATGTTACCCAATGGTTTGACGATCTCTCGTAGCTCTAAGGCAGAACTTGAGTCGCTAACCAGTGCGTTCCATTTAAATCTAAAAGCGATGGGTATGCTGTCGTTTGTGGTCGGCTTATTCATTTTCTATCAGGCGATGTCGTTGTCGTTTATTCAGCGCCAACCGTTAGTCGGAATCTTAAGACAAACAGGTGTATCGGGCTGGCAATTGGCTAAAGCGCTGTGCTTAGAATTGCTGATATTGGTCGTACTGAGCTGGATCTGCGGTAATGTATTTGGGGTCATGTTAGCCAACCAATTATTACCAGCGGTATCTTCAAGCTTAGGCGACTTATACGACGCCAACGTTGGCTTAACGATCGACTGGAATTGGCGATGGAGCGGCTACAGCTTATTGATGGCATTACTTGGTGCGTTCTTAGCGTGTGCTTGGCCATTGGTGCGCTTGCTTAGATCGCAACCGATTCGTTTGACCTCTCGCTTATCTTTGATGCGCTTTGCGGGTACTGAGTTTACTTGGCAAGCCTTGATTGGCTGTGGCTTCTTAGTTGCCGCTGTCGCCGTGTATCAAGCCCCTCAGACTCAAGAAACGGGTTTTGCGATTATTGCGCTAATGCTGATCAGTGTGGCGCTATTTACCCCGTTTTTGATGTGGAAGTTATTTAATAGCCTCTCTTATTCGTTGCGCTGGGTTCGTGCTCGCTGGTTCTTTGCTGATGCAGCTTCCAGTATGAGCTACCGTGGCGTGGCGACGATGGCCTTTATGTTGGCCTTAACAGCCAATATTGGTGTAGAAACCATGGTTGGTAGCTTTAGAGATACCACCGATAAATGGCTAACGCAGCGCTTGGCAGCCGATCTTTATATCTACCCAACCAACAATGCCGCTGCTCGTATGAGTAATTGGTTATCCGATCAACCTGAAGTGGATTCGGTTTGGTGGCGTTGGGAGAAAGATGTTGCGTCTCCAGTTGGTAGCATTCAGGTGGTCAGTACAGGTCCTTCTGAAGGCGAGCTAGAAGCGCTGACGATCAAATTAGGTATTCCTAATTACTGGTATCACTTACATCACTCTAAAGGTGTGTTGATCAGTGAATCGATGTCTCTCAAGCTGGGGATTCGTCCTGGCGACTACATCGACCTCTATGACAGTCTCGGTTCTGGTTGGCAGGTTGTCGGTGTTTATTATGATTATGGCAACCCTTACCATCAAGTCATGATGTCGCATCGAAACTGGCTGTATGGGTTTGCAGGGCGGGGTAATGTCGGCCTTGGGGTAATACTCAAAGACGATGTGAATTCACTAGGGCTTCGCGGCCGATTAGAAAGTGTATTCAGGCTTGGCTCTGAGCGTGTGTTCGATAACAACAATATTCACAGTCAAGCTATGCGGGTGTTCGATAGGACGTTCGCGATTGCAGATACACTAGGTAACATCACCTTGGTTATCGCCGTCTTCGGTATCTTCTTCGCGACGGTTGCGGGTGAAGTATCTCGCCAAAGGCATATTTCCTTGCAGCGCTGTTTGGGTGTCTCGGCGAAAGAGCTGATCCTGACAGGTAGTTTGCAGCTGTTTGTGTTTGGGCTTATTTCCTCCTTAATTGCGATTCCGCTTGGATTAGCGCTAGCGAGTTTAATCGTTGATATCGTGATCAAGCAGTCTTTTGGGTGGTCACTCGAATTACAAGTGATTCCTTGGGACTATCTGCAGACATTTGCATGGGCCATGGCAGCATTGATGCTAGCTGGTGCTTTACCAGTGATGAGAATGATTCGGAACACTCCGATGAAGTCACTGAGGGATGCGCTTTAGTATGTTTTTACGGAATACCTCAACTAAGTTAAGACAACGAATCTTGTCTTCTCTGCTATTAATCAGTTTCTTCGGCATCTTTTTAAGTGTTTGGGGTTATTACTCCTATTTCATCGATCCTGGTGAAAAGGGCATGAATGAAGTTAACTCAATATTGGTTAATGAACACTTCAATGTGTTCGAGCCTGTTTTGCCAGACCGTAATGTTTCTCTACCACAAGATTTTAAGTTCCACCCAGAGTTTCAGCACGAGTGGTGGCATTACTTCGCGTCTTTGAAAGGTGATGATGGTAAAGACTATTCGGTCCAGTGGAGCTTTTTCCGTATCGCAACGGACGAACGTGAAACTCCGGGGTGGCAAAGCCCTCAAGTCTATATCTCAAATGTAGTGGTCTCTTCTAAGTCTAAAGTATGGAAAGAACAGCGCATGGCTCGTGGCGGTATTGGCCAAGCGGGAATGACTAATCGTCCATTCAGACTTTGGATTGATAACTGGAACTGGCGTGCACTCGGCAACACCCCATTCCCCGGGCGCCTTCAAGTGCAAACTGATACGTTTGGACTTGAGCTCGACACGATTGCAAAAGGGCCCTATGTGCTCAACGGCGATAACGGCTATCAGAAAAAGCACGACTTATTACCTGTCGCGTCTTATAACTTCAGCGCTCCATTTTTATCGTTGAGTGGTGTGTTGAACCTAGACGGCGTTACCAAGGAAGTGGAAGGAACAGCGTGGGTACATAAAGAGTGGGGTAGTGGCTTACTTGGAGTGGGTCAACAAGGTTGGGATTGGTTTGTATTTAATCTCGATGACGGCACAGCGTTGAGCATTAACCGTTACCGTCATAACCAACAGTTGCCTTACGTATTCGGTACATTAGCAACGCGTTCAGGCAAAGTTTACCATTTAACAGAATCCGATATTTCCATTCAACCATTGCAAAATACAACGTTGATGAATGGAAGACGGATGCCTTTGCAGTGGATCATTAACGTCCCTAAGCATGATATCAACCTCACAACGCGTATTATACGCAGGGATATGTGGCTTCCTTTTGTCATACCATATTGGGAAGGGCCGATTAAGGCGAGCGGGAGTCATGAAGCGACAGGCTTTATGCAGTTAACTGGCTACTAAAAAACACCTAAGGCTATCATTTGATAGCCTTTTTTTATGCCTGCGACTTTTAGCCACCCCAATGAATTGTGCATACAGGTTCGATGATCTCATCTATACTTAATTTATGGTGCATAACAACATTATGGAATATACGACGTATTGTTTAGTATTTGTAGGAAAAACCGAAGTTAAACATCCGAAGAAGTGATTATCTATCAATTAAACTTGGATATAAACTCGTGGTTATTCTTTGTTATTCGTTTATTTAAATAATAAATATAAGGGCGAAATCATGACCGACGTCATCCGTGACTTCTTTAAAATGGAATCTGCTGGCGGCATCATACTAGTCATCGCTGCGGCGATCGCAATGTTTGTAGCAAACTCACCACTGAACGAAATGTACCAAGGTGTACTACATAGTTACGTTCTTGGTATGTCTGTGTCTCACTGGATTAACGATGGCTTAATGGCTGTCTTCTTCCTTCTAATCGGCTTAGAAGTTAAGCGCGAACTTTTAGAAGGCGCATTAAAGTCTAAAGAGACAGCAATCTTCCCAGCTATCGCAGCTGTGGGTGGTATGCTAGCTCCTGCACTTATTTACGTGCTATTTAACTCAAGTAACCCTGAAGCGCTTCAAGGTTGGGCTATCCCAGCTGCGACTGATATCGCATTCGCATTGGGTATCATGGCTCTTCTTGGTAACCGTGTACCGGTAAGCTTGAAGGTATTCCTGCTAGCACTGGCAATTATCGATGACCTAGGTGTTGTTGTTATCATTGCACTGTTCTACTCAGGCGACCTATCAACGCTTGCACTTACAGTTGGCTTCATCGCGACTGGTGTGTTGTTCATGCTAAACAACAAGCATGTGACTAAGCTGAGCGTTTATCTCATTGTTGGTGCAATTCTGTGGTTCGCAGTATTGAAGTCTGGTGTTCACGCAACATTAGCAGGTGTAGTAATCGGTTTTGCTATCCCACTGAAAGGTAATAAAGGGGAGCGTTCTCCGCTGAAACACTTAGAGCATGCTCTGCACCCATACGTCGCTTTTGCAATTTTGCCAATCTTCGCATTTGCAAACGCAGGTATCTCACTAGAAGGCATCTCAATTTCAAACCTTACAGGTATGCTACCGCTTGGTATTGCTATGGGTCTATTGGTTGGTAAGCCACTGGGTATATTCCTATTCAGCTGGGGTGCTGTGAAAACCGGCGTAGCTAAGCTTCCTGAAGGTGTGAACTTCATGAACATCTTCGCGGTATCTGTGTTGTGTGGTATTGGCTTTACGATGTCTATTTTTATCTCGTCACTGGCATTTGGTCCAACGAACGCAGATTTTGATACGCTTGCTCGATTAGGTATCCTGATGGGCTCAACGACTGCAGCTATCTTAGGTTACTTCCTGCTAAGTATTTCTCTACCGAAAACTAAGCATCAAGAAGTAAAACTATAATCGGTAGTCGGCTCGCTTAATAGGGAGCCTACTCACTGAGTAACAAGTCAACTTCTGAGTAGCAAGAAGAGTCACAGAGTCTCCCTCGACTCATGTGACGACAAAGAACAAAAAAGCCGTGATGGGCAACCCTATCACGGCTTTATTGATCTTATAACTAAGCTGCTGTTGTTCGACACTCGCTCTATGTCACATCTAGATCCACAGTGACAATGTCACGCTATTTTTCAAGCGTGGTAAATATGGTCCATTCCTCGACGATTTGTTCACTTAACCCTACCACAGTCGCTGTTACCTTACGGTTCAATGCATGTGAAGTAGGGTCGTCGCCATCGCTTTCTAGGCGCTCTTCACCATAGCCGATAATTCGCACTCGCTCTGGTTCGATACCATTCGATAGTAACTCGTCTTGAACATTGTTTGCTCGTTTCTTTGATAGGTCTAAGTTGTACTCGTTAGAACCCACTTTACTCGCATAGCCTTGTATTTCAATCGAGGCACTTTTGTAGGTTTCAAGAAACTCTGCCATCGTGCTGATCTGGTCTGAGAAGATCGGGTTCACTTCAAATGAATCATGAGCAAAGAGTATTTTTAGCTGTCTGACTTCTTCCGCACGAATCGTTTCTCCACAACCATCATTGTCGACTTGTGATGTCTCAGGCGTACCTGGACAGATATCACGAGCGTTCACCACACCATCTCTATCATCGTCTTGCAGGTCTGCAATCTGTTCTGCTTCAGGTGTCTCGATATAAGCCTCTTCCTGCTGGTTTGAACAGGCAAATAAAGTCATCGTTAACACGGGAAGTAATAAGTAAGGTATTTTCATCATTAATACTCCACGGGCGTAGTCCACTCTTCTGGAATGTCGACCAGTAGAGCGTTCAATAAAGAACCTGTAGCGTTCATCACACGGTACTTAGCGTACTGCTCTGAATAGTGGGCATCTAGGTAATCTTTACGGGCTTCAAATAGTTCGTTCTCAGTGTTGAGTAAGTCAAGCAGAGTACGTTTGCCTATTCGGTATTGTTTTTCATATGCGATAACAGTTTCCGAAGCTGAGTCAACATGGTCGGATAGAAAGTTCTTTTGTTGTAACGTTAGATCCAATGCACTCCATGAGAGGCGAAGACCTTCTTCCACTTGTCGATAAGCGCGATCTCTCAGATCTTTTGCTTTGTTCAATTGGTATGCCGCAGCTTCTGAATTAGCACTGTCTGTTCCGCCGTTGTACAAGTTATATCGCATGCGTAGCATCGCGAGGGTCTCTTGACTTGAGCCTTCATCGCCACCTGCATCATCACGCCACGACTGAGAAGCCTCGATGGAGAAGGTAGGGTAGTTCACGCCCTTTGATTGTTTGTATTGGAAGTGGGCTGAATCGACATCTGCGTTTGCGACTTTGATTACAGGGTGCTGGTCTAATGCATCAACAATGGCGTCCGTTAACGACAAAGGAATTTGAGAAATATCGGCTCTTGGGTAAATCAAGCCTAAAGGTTCTTGACCAACCACTCGTCTAAATTGGGTGTGTGTATCGATCAAATTATTCTGTGCGGCCAATAAGTTACCGTGAGCTTTTGCTATCCTAGCTTCAACTTGCGACACATCCGCAGTTGAACCTATTCCGGAGTTAGCCCGTTTCTTAATGTCTTTATAGATTTTTTTGTGTATTGAAAGGTTACTTTCAGACAGTGCCAGCACTTCAGTGGCCTTCACTGCATCTAGATAGATTTGGGTCACCTCCAAGGCTTTGTCTTCGGCGTCTGCGATCAATTGCAAGCGAACCGACTCAGCTTCTGCGGCGGTACGATCAATGTCGTACAGAGTCGCGGAACCATCCCACAGCAATTGAGTGAGGGAGATCGTAGCTTCCTTTCGTGTTAGATCCGTATCGGGACCGTTGTTTGGTGCAGGGTTTATACCTTCATAACCAATACCGGCGTCAAGGTCGATACTTGGCTTGTATGCTCCTCCTGAGGCATCGTTACGTTTTCGCACGCTCACATATTCGTTGAAGATGCTTTTTATCTCTGGATTCGTTGCCAAGGTAATAGCAACAGACTGTTCCAGAGTCTGAGCGGCGAGTGGTGTTGCAGCAACTAAGCAGCATAAGATGGATAATTTAAACAATTTCAAAGTAGCTCTCCTTCTACTTTCAATGTCTCATCCGTTTCCCAACCTACGTTTATCGCTGAATTGAGAGAAGGGTATTAAACGAAGCTTAGGACATTTGCAAAAAAATGCGAAGTTTGTAGGTTTTTTTTTGAATGTAAGTCGCTATTGCTGTTGACTAATTTAAAAAGCACCAGATTTACCAACTTTTAGTGAGTTGATTATCAATAGTGCCACTACTAGATTTATTGTAGGAAATAGCCACAGCGCAGGGTGGGATTGGTTCCGCGTTTGGCGTGTTCTGGGCAGAAGTGGGAATATGGATATGGGAAACATCAACCTAAATATACTAGGCCTTGTTAGCGGGAGCGTAGTGCTCGACGCTCAAGGTCAAGTTAGACGTTTGTCTCCGGGCGAACAACCAGCCGCTAGCGACGTAATTATCAGTTTTGATACTAGTGAAGAGAGTGTGCCAAGTGTTTCTGCACGTTTTGTAGATAACCAGGGCCAACAAAATGTGCTAGACACTGATGATGCGATCGCTCAAGTTCAGCGTGCTATTGAAGAAGGATTTGATCCAACAGAACTAGGAGATGAGTTTGATACTGCTGCTGGTGAAGAAGGCTCGAGTTTGACCAACAGCGGTAGGATTGAACGTACTGGAGCTGAAACTCAAGCCGCCACGAATTTTGAAACTGAAGGGTTTGAGTCTCAAGGATTGTCAGAAACTCAAAGTATTGCTCTTTTTGATATCATCGCTTTTGCGCTTATTTCAGGTGACACTAACGTTATTGAGTTTGAGCAGGATGAACCAATTGAGACAGGCGGCGCCTTAATCAGCGATGATCCGGACGTTACCTTTATTGGCAAAGAGGTCGCTGGAGATAATGATCTCGGTACCTTTGTTGTAAACGAAGATGGTACTTGGACTTTCGTGGCCAACAGTCCTTATGATGAGCTTGCCGATGGCGAGCAAATTCAAGACACGACGACAGTACAAACCTCCGATGGAAGCGAACAAGTCATCACTGTAACGATAATCGGTACTGATGATGCGGCTGTAGCCACTGATGACTCAGGCAGCGTGACCGAGGACATCGATGTAGATGACATCACCAATCAATTGGTGACGTCTGGTCAGATTGTGATTACAGATGTAGACAGCGACACTCCCACCTTTTCAGCTGATGGTGAGTTTAACCTCGTAGGTTCAACAAACGACTCACAGCTAGGCATATTGAGCATCGACCCCGACGGTGCGTGGACTTACGTAGTTAACAACGATGATGTTCAGTACTTGGATGACGATGAGTTCGTAACCGAGGTTTATACCGTGACAGCAAGTGACGGTACCACGAGCGAAGTGACCATTACTATTAACGGTGCAGATGATCCATCTGATATAACCGTTGGCGAAGGTGATTCAGACACAGGTGAAGTGACTGAGGATGTGGATGTTGACCTAGAGAGCAACAACTTAATAACTTCTGGGACACTAACCATCACCGATGTCGACGATAACGATGTCGCTGCTTTTCAACCAAACGGTGTGTTTAATCCTGAAGGCTCAACCAATGATACCGCGTTAGGTATGTTGACCATAACCGATGATGGCGAATGGACGTACGTCGTAGATAACGATGATGTGCAATACCTTGACGACGATGAGTTCGTTACCGAGGTTTACACGGTTACTGCAATAGATGGAACCACGAGCGAAGTGACCATTACTATTAACGGTGCCGATGATCCGTCCGAAATTACCGTAGGAGAAGGTGACTCTGATATGGGGGAGGTGACGGAAGATGTCGACGTTGATCCTGAGAGTAACGACTTGATGGCGACGGGAACATTGACGATCACTGATGTTGATGCCAATGATGTTGCGGCTTTTGAACCCAACGGAATGTTTAATCCGGAAGGTTCGACCAATGAGACCGCATTGGGTATGTTGACCATAACTGATGATGGAGCATGGACGTATGTCGTAGACAACGATGATGTGCAATATCTTGATGACGATGAGTTCGTTACCGAGGTTTACACGGTTACTGCGATAGACGGAACCACAAGTGAAGTGACCATCACCATCAACGGTGCCGATGATCCATCTGAGATAACCGTTGGTGAAGGTGATTCTGACATGGGTGAGGTGACGGAAGACGTCGATGTTGATCCTGAGAGTAATGACTTGATGGCGACGGGAACACTGACAATAACCGATGTAGATGCTAACGATGTCGCTGCTTTTCAACCCAATGGTACGTTTAATCCAGAAGGCTCAACCAATGAGACCGCATTGGGTATGTTGACCATAACCGATGATGGCGAATGGACGTACGTTGTAGATAACGATGATGTGCAATATCTTGATGACGATGAGTTCGTTACAGAGGTTTACACGGTTACTGCGATTGACGGAACCACAAGCGAAGTGACCATAACCATCAATGGTGCCGATGATCCATCTGAGATAACCGTTGGTGAAGGTGATTCTGACCTGGGTGAGGTGACGGAAGATGTTAATGTCGATCCTGATACCAACGAACTTTCAGCGTCAGGTACTTTAACGATTACTGATGTCGACACGAGTGACATGCCCGCCTTTAAACCTAATGGTGTGTTTACCCCGATTGGGTCTACTTATGCACTTGCTTTGGGTATGTTAACGATTACTCCAGAGGGCGCATGGAGTTATGTCGTTGATAACGATGCGGTTCAATACTTGAATGATGATGACACGGTTATTGAAAGATATGTGGTAACCGCGATCGATGGTGTAGAGCATGTTATCGAGATAACAATCAATGGTGTCAATGACGCACCTGAAGCGACCAGCTTTACGGTCGTTAATGATGAGGACGCGATTATACCTATTCTCTTCGATTCTGAAGATGGCGGCATGCCTGATTACATCTCAGATATAGAAGATGACCATGACGACATTCCACTTAATATTCGAATCGAAAGTTTGCCAACCAACGGCAGCCTCTTGTATACCGACGAAAATGGCGTCACGAGAGAAATTGTACAGTCTGATGTTGATAACGGTGAGTTGTTTGTTCCGAACAATATCAGCTTCGTTGCCGGCCCTGGAGAAATGTTTGAAATGGGCTTTAGTGGCGATCCTGAGGATATGCCAGAGCTTGTTGATGGTTTCTATAATTGGGGTGTGGAAGTTTCACCAACAGAGAGACTTATTACGCTAGATAACGGTAATACGATTACATTAACGATCGAAGATAACAATAATAAACCGTTGAAACAGTATCAAGGTGAGCAACCTCATGTCGGCTTTGGTATCGGTGATACAGACGGTAGAGGCATGAACAAACAGGAGACCTTGGTCCTCGACTTTACTAATAATCCATTAGAGGTTGTTGACTTTGGTTTAGATGGGTTGGGTGGTTCATTTAACACTGATAGCAATGTTTATGTTGAAGTGCTCTATACCTTTGCTGATGGCACTACTCAGACGGAGCAATATCAAAAAGATCCAGGAGATACAGGGAATAGCCAAATTCTGTATGATTTTAGTTATTCTTCACCAGACAATCCGATTGTTGGGATGGAGCTGTCATCGACAGGGGGCAGTTGGGAGTTACGCTATGTCCAAGGTAACGAGGCAGTAACCGAAGATCCGCAGTTTGATTATGTCGCAGTCGATTCTAATGGTGCAGAAAGCACGGTAGAGACGGTCACTATAGATATCGAAGATCCGCAGCAATATAACGTTATTAGTGCTGCGAGTAATGAACCTTTGTATGCCGAGTCAGGCAACGATCTGCTTATTGGAGATAGCGGAGACAACATCTTCACTTGGCTAGACTCTGCGCTCGACAACGGTACTGATATTATTAAAGATTTCGAGCTTTATACAGGTGGTTCTGGGGATCTGATTGACCTCAATGATTTGGTCGAAGACCCTCAAGATGAGACTCAAATGGCCGAGCTACTTGATGCGATTGAGGTCTCTGTCGACGGAGAAGATATCGCGTTGTCCATTCCAATCAATGGAGGGGATGATGTCCAAACTATCGTTGTTGAGGGGATTGCGACTGAACTGGGTGGTTCGGTTGACCTAGGTAATGACCTAGCCGTGCTGGGAGAGCTGATAAAAAATGATGCAGCTTAATTAGATAATGTGAAAGGCTCTAACGCTTAACGTAAGAAAAGCCCTCGATTTCGGGGGCTTTTTTGTGTCGAGTACCCGCTAAAGAAAAGGTATCGGAACAATACACAAAAAAAAGCCCAAACCAACGTGGTTTGGGCGGATACAAGTATAGGAGTTAATAAGGAAAATGCAGTAATTAAGAAAGCAGTGAGAAGAACAAGTTTGACGGCCTGTTAAACTTCTAAATACGCTGGTTTCTACTTAATTTATGACTCTCCATTTCCATTTCAGTTCCAAGAAAATTCATTATTTTTTTCTTTTTTTGTAAACACACAGCGATTCAATCGGTTAGTGCTGAGTTTTATTAACTGGTACGACCAATTTGTGAAAATGTGATGTTGCTTGCTTGTTAAATAAATGTACTAAGCGTATATTTCAAACAGTTGTTTAATACGAGTGATTGAAATGGCACCAAGAAGTACAACCAAAGACAAAATCTTAGATGTGGCTGAAGGCTTATTTGCTGAGCACGGTTTTAATGACACCTCTTTACGCACGATTACGAGTAAAGCGAATGTCAACTTAGCTTCAGTGAACTATCACTTTGGCGATAAGAAGACTCTGGTTCGTGCGGTACTCAATCGTTACTTAGAAGCATTTATGCCAGCACTGCAAGATGCATTAGTGAACTTAAACTTGAACGAAACGTATTCTATGAGTGACGTGTTTGAGTCGTTGAGACAGCCACTAAGAGCACTTAATGATGTTAGGCCAAATGGTACAAGCCGGTTCATGTTACTTATCGGCAGAGGCTATACAGACGTGCAAGGACACTTGCGTTGGTTCATTACTACCCGTTATAGCGAAGTACTTTCTTTGTTTACAACGTCAGTAATGAAGGCGAATCCGAATCTCACTCAAGAACAGTTATTTTGGCGATTACACTTCACCCTAGGGACTTGTGTATTCACCATGGCATCAAGTCAGGCTCTGGTAGAAATTGCAGAGAATGACTATGACAGAAAGATAGATGCTAAGGCAGTGGTCGATATTCTTATTCCATATTTAGCCGCTGGCATGTCAGCAGAAGAATAAAACAATAAAAAGCGAAACATTCACAACCAATATAGTGAACAAAAGGATCTGAACTATGAGCTCTCTAAGACAAAAATGGGTAAGTGACCCAGCTTTTAAACTCTTTAAAAAAGTACTACCACCACTATCTAGCACCGAGAAAGAAGCGATGGAAGCGGGTAGCGTGTGGTGGGACGGAGAGCTGTTTTCTGGCAAACCAGATTTCACTAAGCTGCACCAATACCCTAAACCTCAGCTGACAGCAGAAGAGCAATCGTTCATGGATAATGAGCTTGAAACTTTGTTGGCTATGCTTGATGACCACCAAATTGTAAAAGAAGATCGAGACCTTCCTGAAGAAGTGTGGAACTTCTTACGTAAAGAGCGTTTCTTTTCTCTTATTATTGCGAAAGAGTACGGCGGTCGTGAATTCTCAGCACACGCCAACTCAACTATCGTAACTAAGATTGCGACTCGCAGTATCAGTACTGCGGTTTCGGTAATGGTTCCAAACTCTCTTGGTCCTGGTGAGCTGCTTTCTCACTACGGAACGCAAGATCAAAAAGACTACTGGCTGCCTCGTCTTGCTGACGGTACAGATATCCCATGTTTCGCACTAACAGGCCCTGAAGCAGGTTCTGATGCGGGTGGTATCCCTGATGTCGGTACAGTTTGTATGGGCATGCACGAAGGTAAAGAGACACTAGGCATCAAGCTTAACTGGAACAAACGCTATATTACGCTAGCACCAGTAGCGACGGTACTTGGTCTGGCTTTCAAACTGCACGATCCAGAAAAGCTACTGGGTGATAAAGAAGACATCGGTATCACTTGTGCGCTTATCCCAGCAGATCACGAAGGTGTTGTAATTGGTGAACGTCATGACCCACTTGGTCTTGCATTCATGAATGGTCCAACACGCGGTCACGATGTGTTTATCCCTATGGAATGGCTAATCGGTGGCGCAGATTACGCAGGTAAAGGCTGGCGTATGCTGGTGGAATGTCTGTCTGCAGGTCGTGGTATTTCACTACCAGCACTGGGTACAGCAATGGGCCACCTAACTGCGAGAACAACTGGCGCATACGCGTATGTTCGTAAGCAGTTTGGTATGTCGATTGGTAAGTTTGAAGGTGTTGCAGAGAGTTTAGGCCGTATTGGTGGCTTAACGTATCTACTAGAAGCGACTCGTACACTGACAACTACTTCACTTGATATGAAAGAGAAGCCGGGTATCGTCACGGCTATCGCGAAATATCATATGACAGAGATGGCGCGTACTATTCTGAATGATTCAATGGATATCCACTCAGGTCGTGCAATTCAAGATGGTCCAATGAACTACTTGGCTGCGCCTTACCTAGGTATTCCAGTTGCTATCACAGTAGAAGGTGCGAACATCCTGACTCGTAACCTGATGATCTTTGGTCAAGGTGCGACACGTTGTCACCCATACGTGTTAAGCGAAATGGAAGCGGCAGCAAATCCAGATGAGAAGCAAGGTGCTAAAGACTTTGATAGCTTGCTGTTCAAGCATATCTCTCACGCAACTAAGAACACGTTCGGCGCGTTTGGCGCAGCACTGACTGGCTCTAAGTTCATTAAAGCCGACATGAGCGGTCCAACTAAGCCTTACTACCAAGATTTGACTCGTTTGAGCCGTGCGCTTGCAGTCAGTGCGGATTTCGCAATGCTGACGCTAGGTGGCGAACTGAAACGTAAAGAGCTTATCTCTGCACGTTTGGGTGATGGTCTAAGTTACCTATACATGGCTTCTGCTGCACTTAAGAAGTATGAAGACGAAGGTCGCCAACAAGCTGACCTAGACTATGTACACTACGCGGTTCAACACTGTTTCCACAATGCGGCTAAATCACTACAAGAAGCGTACAGAAACTTCCCGAACAAGATGGTTGGGAAAGTGCTGAAAGGACTAGTTTTCCCTGTTGGTAACCACTTCGAAAAACCGAGTGATAACCTAACAGTTCAACTAGCAGAAAGCTTGATGACTCCGGGAGCACACCGTGAACGTCTGACGCACCTTTGTTACATTGGCAAAGAGGAAGATGATAGTGTTGGCCTTATGGAGAATGCTTTCAATGCGATGTACAGCATCAAGCCTCTGGAGCGTAAGATCTTCAAAGCAGTGAAAGAGGGCAAAGTGGCTCGTAAAGGCTTGCTTGCGGATAAACTGGCTCAAGCACTTGCAGCTGATGTTCTGACACAAGAAGAAGTCGACCAAATTGTTGCTGCTGATAAACTACGCTATACAGCGATTCAAGTTGACCACTTCAGTCATGACTTTAGTGAAACTTTGACGCGAAAAGAGTTAAAACCTAAGCTAAATAGCGTTGCTTAGATAAAGAAATGATAAAAGGCACCTAATAAGGTGCCTTTTTTTGTTTTTGTCGTAGAAGTCGCAATAGATGCGTTAACAAATGGTGACTTAGTCAGCAAATATCCGCTGAGTGCTCCAACCACTTGCATTTTCACCACATTTTTACAGAAATTAGATGCCATTTGCGTACGAAACTTTTATCCTTACCCTGATTTTTTAAGGAAGTTGAATATGATCATCAAACCTCGAATTCGCGGATTCATCTGTACTACAACACATCCAGTCGGTTGTGAAGCTAATGTAAAAGAACAAATTGCTTACACAAAAGCTCAAGGCCCAATCGCAAACGCACCTAAACGTGTACTCGTTGTTGGCTCTTCAAGTGGCTACGGCTTGTCTTCACGTATTGCGGCTGCATTTGGTGGCGGCGCTTCAACTATCGGTGTTTTCTTTGAGAAAGCCGGTACTGAGAAAAAACCGGGCACAGCTGGTTTTTACAACTCAGCAGCGTTCGACAAGCTAGCTAAAGAAGAAGGCCTGTATTCAAAAAGCCTGAACGGCGATGCTTTCTCTAACGAAGCGAAACAGAAAACAATTGACCTGATCAAAGAAGATCTAGGCCAAATCGATATGGTTGTGTACTCACTGGCGTCTCCAGTGCGTAAAATGCCAGAGACTGGCGAAGTGATTCGTTCAGCTCTAAAACCTATCGGTGAAACGTACACATCAACGGCTGTTGATACCAACAAAGACATGATCATCGAAGCAAGTGTTGAGCCTGCATCTGAAGAAGAGATCAAAGACACTGTTACTGTAATGGGCGGTGAAGATTGGGAACTTTGGATCAACGCTCTATCTGAAGCTGGTGTTCTAGCTGATGGTTGTAAAACTGTTGCTTACAGCTACATCGGTACTGAACTAACGTGGCCAATCTACTGGGATGGCGCGCTAGGTAAAGCTAAGATGGATCTAGACCGTGCAGCGTCAGCGCTTAACGAGAAGCTAGGCCAAACTGGCGGAACTGCAAACGTTGCTGTTCTTAAGTCTGTTGTGACTCAAGCAAGTTCTGCAATCCCTGTAATGCCTCTTTACATCGCTATGGTGTTCAAGAAGATGCGTGAAGAGGGTATTCACGAAGGTTGTATGGAACAGATCTTCCGTATGTTCAGCCAACGTCTATACAAAGAAGATGGCAGCGCAGCAGAAGTTGACGAAGTGAACCGTCTACGTCTAGACGACCTAGAACTTCGTGACGACATTCAAGAGCATTGTCGTAACCTATGGCCTCAAATCACAACTGAAAACCTGAAAGAACTGACTGACTACGTTGAGTACAAAGAAGAGTTCTTGAAACTGTTCGGTTTTGGTGTTGAAGGCGTTGATTACGAAGCTGAGGTTAACCCGGCTGTTGAATTTGATGTGGCTGACATCTAATTAAAACAATCGAATCAAAATGAAATAGGCGCTCATTGAGCGCCTATTTTTTTGTCTTAAAAGCAGATACGGGATTCGAGTGGCGAGATGCGAGAGCTTAAGAGCAGATACGAGTGACGAGATTCGAGATGTGAAGAGATTTAAGAGCAGATACGGGATTAGAGTGGCGGGATGCGAAGAGATTTAATAGCGGATGAGAGATTTGGGTGACGAGATTCGAAAAGAATTTAGAGCAGATATGGGATTCGAGGTTCGACGATCTCCAAAAGCAAGTCAGAGGAAATAAGTCATAAAAAATGCACTAATCCAAACATGAACTAGTGCATTTAAAATATCTAATCTAAAGCGCGATAACGCTGAATAAGCTAGCTAATTATGATGATGAAAGTACCTGCTAAGGTCATCAAAATATTGGCTATTGCGTAAGTACCTGCGTAACCCAGAGCTGGAATGGTTGAGCGAGCGTGGTCATTAACGATGTCCATAGCCGGAGCGCAGGTGCGCGCGCCGATGATCGCACCAAACAACAGAGCTCGGTTCATCTTCAATACGTAAGCGCCAACCAAGTACGCAAAGAATACTGGCAAGACGCTGACGACCAGAGCAATACCAATGACCTGAGGACCAACTTGGGTTAAGTGCTCAAATATCTTACCACCGGCGCTCAATCCGATACCGACCATAAAGAACATCAAACCGAGGTCTTTGACCATGTTCAGCGCTCCTTGAGGTACATAACCGAAAGTAGGGTGGTTCGCGCGTAGGAAACCAAGCATGATGCCTGACAGAAGTAGACCAACCGCGTTACCTAGTCCAAACGACACCTGACCGAATGTCATGGTGATCAAACCAAACAAAATACCCAAAATGAAGAAGCTACAGAAGGCCATCAAATCCGCCATTTGGCTGTGGATTGAGATGAAACCAATTTTCTCTGCTAGGCCGTGAACACGACTCTTTTCGCCACTAACTTGCAGTACATCACCCTTAGAAAGCACGATGTTTAAGTCCATCGGCATTTCAATTTGAGCTCTTACTACACGGTTAAGGAAACAGCCATATTCAGACAGGTTTAAGTCTGAAAGGCGCTTACCTGCGATGCTGTCACTTTTAACGACGATCTCTTCTTCCACGATACGCAGATCGAGAAGGTTACGGTCGAAAACCTCTTTACCGTTACGGAAGCTTGGGTCTAGACGAGCGTGGCTATCTGGGAAACCAACCAATGCGATCTCATCGCCTTCTTGCAGAATGGCATCACCATCTGGATGGGCAAGAATACCATTACGTCGAATACGCTCGATGTAACAGCCTGTTTGGCGATAGATACCCAGTTCACGCAGATTCTTACCGTCAGTCCAAGAGATAAGCTCTGGGCCCACTCGATAAGCACGAATAATGGGTAGGTAAACCTTACGCTGACCTGAAGCGCCTAAACCACGTTCTTGGGCGATTTGCTCTGCCGAGTCGTGTAGGTTCACTTTTTGAAGTTTTGGAATCAAGCGGGCAAACATAATCATACTGATTAAGCCAACCAAGTAAGCCATCGCGTAACCCACTGATAGGTTTTCGATAATCAGGCTCAAATCCATATTTCTTGGTAATTCTGCAAGCCCAGAATTCAGAGCATCTTGAGCACCTACTAATATCGGCGTTGCTGTTAAGGCACCCGCCATCATGCCTGCAGATAAACCGAAGCCTAGGCCAAGGTAATGACTACTGAAATAGGTTAGGGCAATAGCTGTAGAAAGTACCACAAGGCTCAGAATGAGGTAGTGCTTACCGTCTCTGAAGAAGATACCGAAGAAGTTTGGTCCAGCTTCAATGCCAACACAGTAGATGAACAGCATGAAACCAATGGTGAGCGCATCTGCGTTAAAAGAAAAGCCAAGATGTCCCATGATAAGGGAAGTAATCAAAACACCGATTGAATTACCAAGTTGGAGGCTACCGAAACGAATTTTACCAATGGCTAATCCAATCGATAAAACAACAAAGATGAGGAGAATGGGGTTTTGTTCTAACAGAAAAACAACGTCGATATTCACGGTGGTCGCTCAATAATTGGCGTGGAACACAGGGTAAGTTTGAGAGGTGAATTGTATCTAAATATAAATAAATTATAAGCAATATTTTGCTAATTTACTTGATTTTGACCTTATTCTTATTCCGTATGAAAACTGGTCATAAAAAAAGCCCGCTACAGTGAGCGGGCTTTCTATAAATCGTACAGTCTAACGCTTAAATGGGTCAGCTGTTTAAGGCCTTAGCCTAAATTCTCGTGTGAGAAATCCTAGCTTAGTCGAAAAGACCTAGGTTTTCTTTTGCGTATGCTTCAAATTCTGTGCAGCCGCCGATGTGGTCTTGGTCGATGAAGATTTGTGGCACTGTGTCGACAGGTTTACCAACAGTCTTCTCTAGATCAGCTTTGCTGATACCTTCAGCGTGGATGTCAACGTAACGGTAGTTGAAGTCATCGCGTTTAGCTTTAAGAGTTTCAGCATGCTCTTTTGCACGAACACAGAATGGGCAAGCAGGGCGACCAAAAATAACTACAAACATTTAATTTCTCCTAAATACGGGATGAGGCTCGTTAACTCGATTATGTTAACTATTCTTTAGTGAATGCCACTCAAAATTTCTTAAAACCAACTATGCCTCAATGCCATGGGGAAATAAAGATGGAATTACCTCTTAATACAATAGGTTTTGTCTATCAGAGCAAATAATGGTCACAAAAAGGATCCATGCTGATTTCTGATGGGTATTCAGATTGATTACCCTTAATTTAAGAGTGTGAATTACCCCTAAGAATACGACATTAATCCATCTTTAATGCGACAAGTTGCACCTCGTCAAAAAAAGAGCATACAGAACGAGGCATCTTAATACTGATGCACGATATAAAGGCTAAATTCCAATAACCAAGAGTTCGCAGTTTTGTTCGGTCATAGGCGCAGGAGGCACCATGTTTCAATTTATGACATCTACAAAGATCATCTTTGGTGATGGAGCACTTTCCGCTTCATTGTCTCTCTTTAATCAATACGGCTACAGCGTGTTATTGGTTACAGGCAATACATTAGAGCGCACTTCAATTGTTACTGACTATCTGGATGCGCAGAGTATGCGTTATCAGCACATTGCCGTTTCCGGTGAACCTAATATTAAAATGGTTGAAGAGGCGGCTATTTCTGCTCGTCGATTTAAGCCTGACATGGTCGTCGCCATGGGCGGTGGCAGTGCCATCGATATGGGAAAAGCGTTAGCCGCAGTTTTACCTAATCAAGGTAACTTGTATGACTATGTCGAAGTGGTCGGGCGTAATGTCCCTCTTAAAACCAAACCACTTCCGTTTATCGCTATTCCAACCACTGCGAGCACCGGTGCCGAGGTTACTAAAAACGCGGTGCTGAAATCAGGCCAAGACCAAGTAAAAATCAGCCTTAGAAGCCCAGACATGCTGGCTGACGTTGCGATTGTCGATCCAACCCTAACTCATGGAACTAATCTGTATCTATCTGGGCGAGGTGCGATGGATGCCTTTACTCATCTAATGGAAGCCTACGTGTGTGGTGAACCGAATCCGTTAACCGATATGATTTGTGAAGAAGGGCTGCGTAAGTTGAGTGGTTCTGTGGTTAAAGCGTGTGTTTATGATGAGCCTCAAGCGCGTTCTGATCTTGCTTTCGCTTCTATGCTCGGTGGTATGGCGATAACCAATGCCAAGCTTGGCGCAGCCCATGGTTTAGCCTCCGCACTAGGAGGTAAGATTTCTGCGCCTCATAGTGTGATTACCGCGCGTTTAGCGCCGTTTGTGATGTTGGAGAACATAGCCGTTGCAAAAGAGCAGCAAAGAAGCGACATCCTAGCGCGTTATCAGCGAATCGCTCAGATAGTAACAGGTAACGTAGAAGCAGCAGAAGAAGACGCAATTTCTTGGTTATCTGAAGTGCTTGATACGCTTAAGTTACCCAATTTGCTGGAATTTGGTGTCTGTGAAGCCCAGTTTGATGAGGTGTCTGCCGATGCGCTCAAGTCAGTGGCGATTAAAGGAAACCCTTTGCCGCTTAACCACGAGAGGCTCGTACATATCCTGAAGCAGGTGTGCGAGAAGTGCAGTTGTGGAGAAGGGCATCATGAGGGGACCTCAATGAAGCAAATTGACCATGAACCTGCTGTCGAGTCGAGTTTTACCATTATCAACTCTTATGCGTCCGAGAATAGCGTGGTTGAGAAGGGCAATAGCTGGACTATCTAATAGTCTTCAATCTGCTCATTGTATAAAACATTTTATACAGACAAATAAAAACGGAGCGCTAGGCTCCGTTTTTTAATTTCGCTTGTTCACTGGTCATCTGTTTTCAGTTCATGACTAAGCAGATTAGAACTGAGAGTACTTCTCGTAACGTGAATCACGAAGTGACTCTTTGACGCGTTTTAGGTTCTCTCTGAAACCAGATCCACGACGTAGCGTAAAGCCTGTCGCTAGCACATCGATAACCGTCATCTGAACAACGCGACTTGCCATTGGCATGTAAACGTCAGTGTCTTCCGGTACATCTAATGAGATAGACAGCGAGCTCGCTTTATCCAGTGGAGAATCTTTTGCTGTGATAGCAATAACTGTCGCACCGTTTTCACGCGCTAAGTTTGCAATCTCAACTTGGCTTTTAGTGCGGCCAGTATGAGAGATAAGAACAATAACGTCGTTATCACTGCAGTTAATGCAGCTCATTCGTTGCATCACGATGTCTTCGAAACATGTGATTGGGATGTTAAAACGAATAAACTTGTTTTGAGCATCTTTGGCGACAGCAGAAGAGGCACCCAGTCCAAAGAATGAAATGCGTTTTGCTTGAGTCAGCAAGTCAACAGCACGGTTTACTTGCATCGCGTCTAGACTGTTTTTAGCAACGTCTAGACAAGCCATAGTTGATTCGAAAATCTTATGCGTATAAGCATCTGGACCATCATCTTCTTCAACATTACGGTTCACGTAAGGTGTACCGTTCGCCAAGCTTTGAGCTAGGTGAAGTTTGAAGTCAGGGAAGCCCTTTGTGTCTAATCGACGACAGAAGCGGTTAACTGTAGGCTCACTCACGTCAGCCATTTTAGCTAAGGTAGCAATGCTAGAATGAATTGCAGTTTGAGGGGAAGCCATAATTACTTCGGCTACCTTACGCTCAGACTTGCTGAAATTTTCCAGGTTTTTTTGTATTTTTTCTAATGTATTCATAGTGTTCACAAGGGTATAGAGAACAACTTGCTAGTTAATATCTTTTACCAGGGGGTATGGCTGAAGCAAATATCAGTAAACACAAAGCCAAATGTATATTTGGTATCGTAAATACTGCTGCGTCAAATAGATATCAAGCTAACTAGCACCATAGAGTCAGTATAAACCCAACATACTATTTACTAATACAAAAACAGGGCATGAATGCTTAAGAATATGACAAGCCTCAACAAAATTTTAGAAAACTACAGAATTGGAAGAGGGTTTGAGCAAAAAGAATGCAAAATGAGTATGAACTGACAGCTTAGTTACATCAAAAAGAAAGAAATTTTCAATTTGATGCAACTAAAATTGAATGACTATGCGTTGATTTGCGTAACCAGTTTGTTGATTTTGCCCATCAAGTTTGGTGCTAGTTTAGAGATCTCACGCTGTTCTTCAAGCACTGATGAAAGAATGTCATTGCCTGTTAGTGGGTTTGCTAACACCACGCGGAAAACGATGATCGGCTGATGTGCCCATGCTTCAGGGTTTAAGCGTGTACGGGACACGAAAGACTTACCTGTTTCACGCTGCTTCTTCTGAATAAACTTAGTCAGCTCATTGAGCAACTCATTCAGTTCGATACGATGTTCAGGCTCAGCTTTAAGCAGTGCAGCTTTGACTGATTCAGGTACATAGCGATAAGTCAGTAGGCAAAGCTCAGGTTCTGAAACCAGTTCGAAGTCGGTCTGATCTTTAATTAGGTCGGCAAAGTAGCGCGCTTTGTTGATGCTTTGGTCGATCAGCAGTTCATAACCAGGGCGGCTAATGATGTGCATTGCGGCGTAAACCAGCATTGCCATACCTGAACGAGAACCTTCTAACGTATGGCTGCCTAAATCTTTTGAGCCTTTACGAAGAATGTATTGAGCATGATGTTCAATCGCTGTCATCGCATCTGGCTTCTTAAACAGAACCATGCCCGCACCCATAGGGATATAAAGCTGTTTATGCGCATCAATCGTGACTGAGTCCGCCAGTTCAATACCATCAAGCAGGTGACGATGATTGTTAGACATCAGAGTCGCACCACCCCAAGCAGCATCAACGTGGAAATGACAATCGGATTCGGCACACACCTCAGCAATGTCTCTTAGCGGGTCGATATTACCGGTTTCGGTTGTACCAGCCACACCAATGACGGCGAAAGGTTTGATCTTGTTCTGCTTGAGCTGCTCGATCTTGAGTCTTAGATCATCAGTACAAATACGGTTGTCGTTATCTGTTTTAACAGACACTAGACCTTCTTGACCAATACCAAGGACATCCGCGGCTTTTTTCAGAGAGTAGTGACCACGTTCAGAGACTAAGATGGCAAGGCCTTCGTAGTCGTAGTGCTTCATGGCTTTAAACAAGCCCTCTTTTTCCACACCTTTGAACGAACCTTGCGCTTTTAGTGCGTTGTTACGTGCGACCCAAAGCGCAGTAATGTTCGCGATGGTACCGCCAGAACAAAACGCACCTAAAGAGTGGTTTGCGCTGTGCATCCAACGAGAATAAAACTGGTCACTATCTTGATAAATCAGGCGATGTAACATGCCCAGAACTTGACGTTCTAGGGGAGTGAAAGCTTTTGAGGTCTCGATTTTTACTAGATTCTGATTCAACGCAATCATGATTTTTGAAAGCGGCATCAGGAAGTACGGCAACGCAGAGGTCATGTGGCCAATAAAACTTGGCGAAGACGTGTGAACCGAATGAGACACAAGAGAATCAAGGAGATGCTCAGTATGTTCAGAAACAAACTCAGGCTGCTCTGGGATATGAGCATTTGAAAAATCTTTCTCAATTTCACGCAGCGGCTTTTCTTCAGCCACAATATGTTCACGTAAGAATTGATTCAGGTTTCGTGAAAGTTTGTCTTCAATTTGAGTGAGTGTTGAATCTGGGCCTTCAGGTACCGTGAAGATACGTAGAAGACTGTCGAAGCTAACATCTGCTGTTTTTTGTTCCGTAACCATAGCAAGCGAGTTATTTTTCTAATATTGACGCGAGCGGGACAATCTAAACGAAAACGGGAACAATGTCCCGTCTTAATTATGAAATCCAACTTCTCAAAAAAGCATATTAAATGAGGGGTTATTTACACTTAATCGCTTCAAGTTTACTGATCGACTGGTTGTAACGCTGTAGCGCTGAGTCGATTTGCTTAGGGTGACTAAGCAGCTCTGCAAAGGCAGAACGTAGCTCGTAGTTTTGAGCGTGAGGCGTTGATTGGCGGTCATCGAACGTTGTTTTCGCGATTTTACCAAGCTCATCATCACGTGTTGATAGCGTTTTAATGTCGTGTTGCTCGAGTTGCAACCAACCTTCTACAGGCTGCTCTGTTGCCACTTTGCTTGAATCGTTCACAAGGTAGTAGTTAACCGCAGCACGGTTAAGCTCAAAATGGTGCTTACGACCTTCTAGGAACCACTCACTCACTTCTGTTAGCTCTGGATATTGCTCAGAGGTTAATGCAGCAAGGTCGGCATACCAATTCAAAGAAGCGTCGATGTACGCATCATATTTTTTTGCTTGGCACTGGTTTGTCTCAGACATTGAATCTGCTGCAAAAGAGAAAGTAGAAGTTGAAGCTAGCAGTAATGCGACGCAAAGGCGTTTCATAGTGGTTCCTTTTGTAAGTTTATTCTTTTTATAACTTTGTCGTTACAGGTTACCGTGATCGTTATTTGTTGAGCAATGACACTTAGTGTCTTTTTATTTCGGTAACTGTATCGGTGTCTTGGGCATTGGTATTCGAGTTGCATTCTAATCTAAAACAAACGCTATTCCTGCGATCTAGTTAGCAAGAGATACAAAGAACAACATCAATATCGGAACAAGCAAGCTGAGGATAAAGCCACTGACGATAGCGATAGGCACACATCGAACGCCGCCTGTTGTTTGAATGACCGGTAAGGTGAAGTCCATCGCAGTCGCACCAGCATAACCAATGGAAGTGCATGGGTAGCTGCGAATCAGCACTGGAATCAGTACCAAGGCAACTAACTCTCTTAACAGCTCGAGCATGAAAGAAGCGCCACCATAGACAGGGCCAAAGGCGTCACCCATTAAAATACCAGCCAGAGAGTACCAACCAAATCCAGAAGACATTGCCAAGGCTTTGAACAGAGGGATATCTAGGATGTAAGCCGCGATTACACCACCCAACATTGAGGTGATGATAATAGTGATTGCGATAACCATGCCGTGCTTGTTGAGTAAGATCTGACGAAGTGTGAGTCCGCTATTACGCAGCTGAATGCCGATAAAGAATAGAAGAACAAACAGAATCCATTCGCTTGCGGTATCAACCCAATCAAGGCCAATAGGCAGCACTAAGCCAGCGATTAGCCCTGAACCCACCACTAAGATGAGTTTGGCAGATTCCATCGCCATCGAAGAGAGGGGAAGCTTCTTCTTGCTACTGTCGGTTTTGAGTGGCAATAACTTATCAATAGCGGGCAGTGCCATTAGGTTACAAACGCTTAAGCAGACAAAGAAAGTGACGGTATATAGAAGGATTGTCTGCAGATTACTGCCTAGGTTATCGAGGGCGGCTAAGCTTAGTCCCATTAACGCCAGAATCACGTAGATCAACCGCGATGTTGAGCGGTTGATAAATTCTAATGTCTGAGTGTTCGAAATTGCAAAAAGATACCCCACGACGAGTGGCGCAAATATAAAGATCATCCCTGTAAACATGCTTTCCCCATTGCATTTACTTCATATTACACTTACTTGTAATTTAACAGTGACTTAGAAGCCGCTAGTATTGATCACGTCGCTTAGCTTTGCATTAAAATCATGCTTGCTCAAGTTGCTTAATTTATAAAGTACCTCTGCACCTGTTACGTTTAGTTCAACTTCGTGATCATCGATGTTCTCATCCTTGTTTCTGAACATCAGCAGGTGGTTAGCGATTCGTGCAATATCCAAGTAAGACACTTCACGCTGTTCGTGGTTGTTGATGGTATTGCTGCACACATCAATAAAGTCACTGTCGAAGCCCCAACGATTAAGCACCAATTTACTGGTAGCGGAACATTGACCTTGGAAGATTTGTAAAGCGATGTCGTGATCTAGGTAATTGCCATTTTCGAGGTAGAGGTGGTATTCGCTAACCAAACAGAACAAACCAATGTCAGCCAGTAATCCAACAAGCAGTGATTTTTCATGTTCAAGGTAACGGTATTCAATAGGGGAGAGCTCTTTGAAGCCGTTGGTCACCAGTACCATAGTGGCGCCTAGCTCTTTTGATACAGACGCGCTCTGAACCAATAACTTATTACACTCTTTACTGAGGTTGACTGAGTGTTTGAGTTGTTCAATAGCCTGAGCCGTCACGATGTCACGTACTCTTAATATGCCAAGGCGCGACACAGCCGTCATAATATCAACACAAGTAATATTGCGTCGGTTAAAGACGACAGAATTAGCCACACGAATGACAATAGCAGCGAGGCCTGGGTCTTCGAGTAAACACTCGGCAACTTCAGCAATCCCAGTTGATTCAAGGGTACAAAGCGATTGAATCTTCAGTACAACGTTAGGGATAGGAGGAAGTGTTATTTTTCCCGCTGAGATAGAATGTCCAACAAGTTGGGCAAACTCGGATTCTAGACCCTTTAAGAGAAGAGCCTTATTTTGAGGTAGCCAGAAAAACGATAAATGATTCATATAAAAAGTAAAAACATGTATGTCCTGCCATTTTACAAGCCGCGATGCTGCGAGGCAATACTCATCCGTCCACATAACCTTTAATAATTTGAACCGGTGTATCACTAGGTGTCCAAATTCAAGCATGGTTTGATAGTTTACTGTGACGTCAATCATGAAAAACCAGAATACTCAATTGATTGATGTGAACTAAGTCCAGACTTATTTTTCTTTTCGAAGTATGATTTATTTAAAGGTGAAAAACGAAACCATAATATTCACCTATAGAATAACAAAATAGATTTAAAATTTTTCGCATAACAAGCTGCTTGTCTGGTGATCAACCTAATCGGGGTAATTTGATTAAGGATCAACGGATATGACCGAGACAGCATTTATTAATTACGTGAATCAATTTGGTGAGCATCAAAAACGTTCTATGTTCGGAGGTATTGGCCTCTTTCAAAATGACGCTATGTTCGCTTTATTGAGTGAAGGTTGTTTATTCATTAGAGGTGGAAAATCATTAGATAAAAAACTGACCGATCTTGATTGTGAAAAGTATCGTCATGTAAAGAAGCAGACAACAGCAACCGTAAACTATTACGACATTACGGATCTGTTTACCTGCGAACATCCTGAATTGGATAGTATTATTCGTACTTCAATCGATAATTCAATTCAGCAGCGTAGCTTCAAGAAATCATCAGCTAGCCGTAGATTAAGAGATCTACCAAACATGCAGCTTACGTTAGAGCGCATGGTTAAAAAGGCGGGTGTGGATGATGTTTCAATGTTTATGCAGTTGGGCGCGCCTGAAGTGTTTAATAAGGTTCGCGAAGCGTACGGAAACGATGTTGACCTAAAACTACTTTGGAAATTTGCGGGTGCAATTGATGGTATTCACTGGAAACTATTACAAGAGCCACGCAAGCAGCAATTACTAAAGAGCTGCCACTAAAGAAGTTTGCCTTATATGCTTAAGATTACTGTTAATAAATAAAAACCGAGGAATGTCCTCGGTTTTTTTGTTTCTGTCTTAGCCGGATTTCTTGAAAGACTAAGTATCAAAAGGCTAAGTGCTCATGGAGAGCTTATTTGCTAGGGCTTGAGCGTTAAGTATTAGTACTTGAAGCGAGCAGTGAACATCAGTTGGTCACCGTAGAAGTCGTTAATACGAGCTTCAGCGCCTAGAGAGAAAAGCTCTGTAGAGTGGAAACGCGCGTAAACAGAACCTGTCCAATCATCGTTGTCATCGATAGAAACGTAACCACCTTTACCACCAACTTCTAGTTGTGGACCAAGCCATTGGCGAACACCAACGTTGATTTCCATACCGATATCAGTAGAGCTTGAGTTCTCAGGCTGAACGATACGAGCTAGCATTTCACCTGTTAAGTCTGCCCAGTTGTTTAATGGAGCATGGAAACCAAGACCTACAGCTGAGTCGTAATCGCCTTCAAACTCTGAATCGATACGTGCTATAGCGTGAGCGTTCGGGTGAATGGACTTACTGAACGCACCACCAAATGTTACTGGGCTAGCACCGATACGTGCTTCAAAGTAATCATAGTTAAAGTTGCTCATTACCTGTGGTTGTTCATCAACAGCTAGTGCTTGACCAGAAGCCAATAGCATAGCGGTAGTAAGTAGAATTTTGCGCATAACGACCGTAAACCTATATTAGTGTTAATTCCTTTGGTTTGAGACAAATCGGCAAACCATAAACATTGAGACAGTTTAATCTAACTCACGGAAAAGTAATCCTTTAAAATGTAAAACCTTACTCATTTAGTTAAAAAACAAGCAAATTAAGGATCAGTATGTAACGGAGATCTCATGTTTTAGGGCAAATGAG
>NZ_JADDYK010000092.1:68319-81050 GCF_015163615.1 Vibrio sp. OPT18 | reverse complement strand
AAAATAGACGAGCGAATTATCCAAAATTTGTATGCATTCGGACGGTTCTTATATCGGATGCCGCTTTTCTCAGTATCCATTAACCAATCAGTGCTATTCTCCAAAACTGGTGCGTTTATCCGCCATTGAAGTCAGTATGCGCTCGGTATCTAAGATGGAAGTCCAGTTAAGCAATTGCTTGTCGTTGGCAATGACATAGTCAGTCAATTGTTGAGTAATCGTGTCTCTCAGTTGATCGCCTTGCCAAGGTTTTGAAATATAGAAATCAAGTGCAGCGTTGTTAATGGCCGTGACGGTATCTTCCAGCCCAGCTTGCCCTGTGAGCAGCAGCTTACGCGTTGGTTTAGTCGCGTCGTGTTGGTTGAGTTCGATCAGAAAATCAATGCCGGTTTCTTCTGGCATGATGTGGTCGCACAAGATTAACGCGAGCTTAATACCATCTTGTCCCATTTCTTTGATGACTTGCTTGGCTTCATCGACCGACTCAGCACCTTCAACCAGAAAGTTCTCTTCAAATATCGCCAAGTCCTGAAGGACACTATTGAGAACTTCAGGTTCATCATCGACACATAAAATTAGGTACTTATTCATGGGGTGCTCCTTCTTGTTTGAATGGAAGCCACACTTGCATGTTTGTATGACTGCCTACCTCTGACTCCACCAAAATAAACCCTTGATGAGCCGAAACAATTTGTTGAGAAATGGATAACCCAATCCCTAAACCAAAGTTGCCTTCTTTTTTGGTCGTGAAATTTGGGTTGAAAATGGTTTTGATGTCTTCTTTGGCAATGCCGTGGCCAGTATCGGAGATTTGCACCACAAGAAACGTGTCGTCGCCTTTTGTCTGTTGAGAAGTGGTGATGGACACTTTTCCTCGTTCAGAAAGGGCATCGAGCGCATTGGAGATAAGGTTGGTCCACACTTGTTGCAGTGATAGCGACTGGCACAATAAAGGCGGTAAGTCGGTGTCGTAATGCTTCTCTAATTGGTGATGTTTGAGCCTGTTTTCAAAGATCACTAAGGTATCTTCAAGCCCTTCGTGGATATCTGTGTAGTGGCGAACTTCTTCATCTTCTCTGGCATAGCTTTTTAGGCTTTTGACCATATCGGCAATACGCTTGCTGCACACTTGAATTGAGCGGATAGAGTTTCCAACATAATGGTAATGCTCTAAGTCATTGAGCAGCTCTTTGCCTGCGACAGGGGACGCTTTTAATGTGTCTAGCACCGTAGAGTCTTGGCTCAGGTTTAGTCTCACGGCTTTTTTTGCTAAAGCACGGTCAGCAATAGTCGACGTAAGATGCTTTACGAGCTGTCTTTCTTGAGCCGTCGATAGTGGCTTAGCTAACTTTGAATGTGCCAGTACGTCAGTCCCTTTATTGGACTCAGGAACGGATAGGTTTGCCAATATCTGGTCGAGATGGTCTGACAAAGTTTCGATGCTTCTTAATATGGCTGCAATCGGGTTATTTAGCTCATGTGCGACTCCCGCGACTAGCTGCCCGAGCATCGCCATTTTCTCTTTTTCGATCAGTTGTTGATGTGCAGACTCTAATGATTCTAGTGTTTGCTGGAGTTTGATCTTATTGGTGATGCTGCGTTGCAAACGTCGATTGAAATGACGGAGCAATAGATTGGTGAATAACGGCAGCAGGGTATTGTTTGAGTGCATTACCTGAGCAAAGCTATCTTTATCCAGTTTGATGACTCGTGTCTGGGTTAGGGTTATCGCGGTTGAGAACGAAGGTTCACCCGTCACAAACGACATCCCGCCGACAATGTTCCCCTTGGAGTGACGTACCACTTCCCGCTGTTGCCCCAACTCATCTTTTTTATAGAGAGCGGCTTCACCCTCAATGATCAGCCATAAAAAGCGATTGTCTTCACCTTCTACAGTGAGGAGATGTTCGGGTGAGTAGTCTCGAATGGCCTTGGTTTTGTCATCTTTTGAAAACACATCTTGTAATGCACTGACGACACGTTCAGCAAGGGCATTATCAGAAAGCTGGTGGTAGTCGTGAATGAACCCCGATTGGAAAGAGTGAATCTTTTGTTCAATGTGCGCTCTGAGTAAGCGCTGTTGATCCAATGCATTACTGTAAGAGAGCAGGTTTTCTGAGTCGTATTGGATTACAAAAGAGGTCAGCTCTTTTTGCGCTGATTTGAATAGAACCTGATCTTGAACCGGTTTGGTTAGACAGTGGTTGAGCCTGCCTTCATTTACGGCGGTCAGAATGGATTGAATGTCTGACGAAGCGCTGACTAATATCGTTCTTGCGGTATTACTATGGGGCAGCTGTTCGAGTTCAATCAGAAATTGCACGCCATTAAATTCAGAATGATGATGAGTGATCACCAAGGCTACGGTTTGGTTGTGATCATGAATATCTTCTAATGCGTGATGAGCATCTTCTATGTTCTCGGCAGTATAAATATCGAATACAGAAGCCAACGGAGCCAGCTCCGAACGTATTCTTTCAATGCTAACCGGATTATTGTCCAAACAGATAACAGCGTATTGATTCACAGCTCAACCTTAATAGTAGCGACGTCTTTAGCCTAGCAAGAACCGCCGAATAAGGATGAGAGCTAGCCGTTAATTTATTGAGGCAATCGAAGTATCGAGCAATAGACTGATTTAACTCAATGTTTCTTGTTTGCTACTGATGGGTTAGACTAAAAAAAACAGACACGTGTAGAAAGAGAACTCATGGAACAGTTAAGAAAAATTGGTGCAATTGGCGGCGCAATCTCATTGGCACTTTGTTGGCCACTAGCGGTTGGCCAAATTGGACAAAATGCGATTACCGATGGCGTTGCAAAGCTTAACAATTCAAGCATTCAAGCTGAGATCGTGGAATACGATAGAGGTTACCTGTCTTCCAATGTAACCACTCGTTTAACTGTGACGGATGAAAACCTGAAAGAGCAACTTGCGATTGATGGGCTGCCGAGTGAGTTTGTCATCAATAGTGCAGTTAGCCACGGTTTGGTGAGCCTAAATGCACTGTCGACGTTTGAGAATACCGATATTCTGCCTTTAACTCTGACAACTAGCACTGAGCTAAACGGCAACACTGACTTTAACTTCGAGTTAAGCCAGTTCAATCATCAAGGTTCTGATGAGAATGGTACTTCGGTATCGATCACTAAATCGAATCTTTCTGGCCATGCGACTGTTTTAGGCCAAGTTGATTACGAGCTTTCAATCCCTTCAGTTCAAATTGATTTTGAAACCGGTGAAGAGGTAACGCTGTCTAATCTGAAAGGTGTGGGTTCAGGCCAACAAGCGAAAGGCTACTGGTTAGGTACTCAGAATTTTACTATCGATAGCTTCTTGGTTTCAGATTCTGCAATGCAGCCTTTCATGACCATTGAAAACTCTAAGTACGATTTTGAATCGCATCTAGATGAAGCAACTAAGCGTCTGCGCAGCAACCTCAAGCTGGATATCGCAAACATCGAGACCAGTGAAGGCCAGTTGAACAACCTAAACGTCGATTTTGAAATGTCGAAGTTGGATAGCGAGTCGTTTGAGAAAATCTTTGAGATTTACCAATCTAATCCAGTGATGACGCAAGAAGACGTTGCAGAGATCATTCCATTTATCGATATCCTGTTTGCTAAAGGCTTCGACCTTTCAATGAACAACATGTCACTAGAGCTAGGTAAAGGGCAGTTCGAATCTAAGTGGTTGGTGAGCGTACCGGAAGGGACAGAAAACATCAGCAGCAACCCTTCGATGATTATGCCAGCATTAACGGGCAACGTTCACTCTAGCTTCTCAAATGAACTTGTTGAAGAGTACCCATTCATCCGTCAAGGTATCGATGAATTGCTTGTGATGGAAATGATCAAGGAAACAGAAAGTGGTTATGAAATCAGCGCTGACTTAGAAAATGGAAACCTAGTGTTCGAAAATGGACAAGAAATTCCATTAATCGCTCTACTTATGCCGGTTTTTGTTCAATAAACAGAGCAGGCTTGAATACTGATAGGGTGATTTAGCAGGTTAAGCTTAAACATTTTATACGGTACAAAACAAAAGAGGTCTTAAGACCTCTTTTGTTGTTTTTATGTTGGGTAAAACATGGTATTACTTGCATGGTTATTATTTAGCAGGAGCAATCATCCCCATGGAACTTACATTAGATAACGTATTCAACTTCAGTGCTGGCCCAGCGGCACTGCCTAAACCGGTAATGAAACAAGCGCAAGCGGACTTTATTGATTGGAATGGTTTAGGGACTTCCGTGATGGAAATCAGCCATCGCAGCAAGGAATTTATTCAAGTTGCTGACGAGTCCGAACAGGACCTACGTGATCTTCTGAACATCCCAGACAACTACAAAGTTCTTTTCTGTCAGGGGGGCGCTCGTGCTCAATTCGCTGCTGTTCCTCTAAACCTTTTAGGTGACGCGACGAAAGCGACTTACATCGATGCGGGTTACTGGGCAGAAAGCGCAGTGACTGAAGCGAGCAAATATTGCGAAATCGATGTATTCAACGCGAAGACGTCAATTGATGGTAAAGCGGCGGTTGTTCCAGCTAAAGATTGGAAAATCGACCCAGAAGCGGCGTATGTACATTTCTGTCCAAACGAAACCATCGATGGTATTGAAATCAGCGAGCTTCCTCAAACGGATAAGCCAATCGTAGCGGATATGTCATCTAACATTCTGTCTCGTAAGATTGACGTGTCTCAGTATGGTGTTATCTACGCGGGCGCGCAAAAGAATATTGGCCCAGCGGGTATCTGCATTGCAATCGTACGTGATGATCTACTCGAACTCGCAAACGACGTGTTGCCGAGTATTCTGAACTACAAAGTACTTGCTGAAAAAGACTCAATGTTCAACACACCACCAACGTACGCTTGGTACCTATCAGGCCTTGTGTTCAAGTGGCTGAAAGCTCAAGGTGGCGTTGAGGCGATGGAGTTGGTGAACAAAGAGAAAGCAGCGCTGCTTTACGATGCAATCGATAGCTCAGCTTTCTACAAAAACGATGTTCACACTGCAAACCGTTCTAGAATGAACGTGCCGTTCCAACTGGCGAAACCTGAGTTAGATGGCAAGTTCCTAGAATTGGCAGATGCTGCAGGTCTGAAATCACTGAAAGGCCATAGAGCAGTAGGTGGAATGAGAGCTTCACTTTACAACGCAATGTCTCTGGAAGGCGTTCAAGCGCTGGTTAGCTTCATGAAAAATTTCGAAGAGAAATACGCTTAATCGATGATAGGGCTTTGACTGATAAATTGCTTATTTGATTTTTATTGTGTCGAATGCACCGAACGAGATAGATGCCGCTTTTGCGGCATTTTTTTGTCGTTAATAATAAAGGGTATGGTATGTTGATTTATTGTAAGAACAGTCATCCAGAGATATGACGGATGTATCGGAATGAGCAGACCTTTCTCTTAAAGCGAGAGTACCAACTGTTTTTTAGACAGTTTTTACTATATAACGTGTCGCCCAAAACTGAATCTCTAATCATGAGCTGCGAGCGATAAGCCGCATCGCCCGGTTTATTGATGGGCGATTAAAATCCAACGTCTAATTTTTACCACAAGGAACCAAGTGTGAGGTTATTGAGTCTATTTGCGATGCTATTTCCGGCCGTTGCTTGTTCGTCCACACTTGAAATATGGGCTGGTATTAATTATGAAACGGCCGATTATGTAAAAGAACATATCGAAGCGATGACTGATCATCGTGTAGAAATTCGTTCGTTTGACGTCAACAGTATTCGTTCTGAACTTCTTGTCGCTGATCCTCGAGACAATACCTTTCCCGACGCCATTTGGGTTCCTTCTGACTTCTTAGGTCTAACTGAATATATCGATTTAGCGACACTTCCTGATGCTTGGGTCGATACCCAACGCTATGAGAAAAAAGCGCTCGACGCGGTGGTCATCAACGGTGAGCTTAAGGCGTTACCGGTTGGTATTGGAAACCAGGTCGTTCTGTATTCGAGTAAACCTCAAGCGCAAGTCGTGACATGGGAAAGTCTCATTGAACGCTCTGCTCAGTCCGATCAAGTGAGCGTGCTTTTTCCCAATCCAAACATGTACTTCTATCTAGCTTTCTATCAGCTTTTTTCTGAAGACTTATTATCGTCGAAGAATGTTAATGGTGAAGGGTTAGTTGCTATCTTTGATTTCATCGACATGTTACAGCAGAAAAAAGTCATCGAATCATCGTGCAGTGATATTTGCGCGAGGCAGAGATTCATCAATGGGGAAGTCGAGTTTTTGATTGACGGCGATTGGGCTTTCAGCGAACTCGATGCTGCTTTTGGTCGAGATTTATACATCAATTCGTTGCCGACCTATCGTGGTGAAAGTATGTCTTCATTTAGTGGCGCGAAGATTTTTGCTGTCACGGAAAAAGGCATGCAAAACCCAGATAAGAAATTAGCTTTGAAAGAAGTAGTTAAATACCTGCAATCAAACAGTTTCACCTATTTAGCTCACTCGAGTGCCATGGTGTCGCCGTTTTATGAGGTTAATCAACGCCGTGTTGAGGAAGGTAACCAGACATTTTCAAATATGTACGATGAGTTTCAAGCGTCGCAAATGATGTCGAGTGACTACAAGATGGCGATCGTTTGGGAGGCATCGGCTCGGGCGTATCAGCGTTACAAGTCGGGGATGCCAAAGAGTGAACTGCATAAGTTTTACAATGATTTTGTTCAATATTACTCGGCGAATATGAGGGTAAGAGATTGAAGCTATCATTAAAATACACCATGGGCTTGGTGTTGCTGGCTTGCTCAATGCTCCCTGTTTACCTAGCGGGGCAGTTGATTCTCAATAAACAAAACCAAAGTTCTTTAGAGCAAAAAGAAACCAAGCTGGACAACTCTACGACCGGTATTCGTCAAACCGTACAAGAGCAAATTAAGCTGACGGCGAGCCTAACCCAATGGTATTCGCAAGACCGATCACTGATTAAAGCGGGTGGTAATATCTTTTTCTCGAGTGTGGTTTGGGACAAGATGGATAGCTTCAATGCGCTAGCGGAGAGTGTGTCCGCGACTTATATTCTGGACCAAAACTGGAAGCCCATTTATGACAGCAAAGGCAGCTTGTACCATTTTGAGCAGAGCCAGTTATTAGTAAGCTTGAAGCGTCCTCAATCGGTTTATGGGCAAGGGAAATTGTTCCACACCGAGTTTACCGAAACGGAAGTGGCGGATAATGCCACTGCCGGTATTGCTTTTGTCGCGCCGATTTTACCTTATCGTTTGATTGAAGGTTCTACATACACGCCGCAGGGTTATCTTGTGGTTCTTATGGGGTATGACAGACTTAACACTAAAGTGACGCCTTTCCTTTATCAAAATGAGTCGGTTGAGTTTAACTATGTTGATTCAACGGATGCTCAGTCTTCTGAACAAAGTGCGAACATTATATCTATCGACAGTAAATTCTTTACCGACAAGTTGGTACTGAACGTCAAACATCATATTTCCGACAGTGCGCGCTTATTAGAGATGCAACAAGCTCAGGTGGTCTTTGTCAGAATATTAGTGGCGACGCTTGCCATCGCGATTGTGTTTGCTCTGTTCCTAAGCCGCTGGTTCTCAGGGCAGTTAAACTTGTTGGCTGAATCTGTTAAGTCGTATTCGCATAACCAGTCACCGACTCATAGTGTGGATGAACATCGTTTTACAGAGTTCGTCACGCTGAGTCGTTTATTGGAAACCATGTGGGGTCGCATACAGTACCAAGTCCGTGAGCTTACCGAAAGCAACGATAAACTCGAAAGATTTAATGTTCAGCTAGAGGACTTAGTCGAAGAGAAAACCAGCAAGTTAACGTATTCGCTCGCGCGCGAAGAATCCCAGAAGCATCGTATTTTAAAGATCGTGCAGTTTGCATCGTCGAGACAGGCGGCTGAGTTTCGGTTGATTCCTCAAATGGTCGATCAAGAGTTAAAGACACTACTTGCTCAACATTCGATTCAGTTTCATTTTAACCGAACTAGCGAGGCTGACCTGATACTCTGTGACTCACAGGGGACTGCAATCGGGTATTTTTGTTCAAGTTCATTTGAGCTACTCAGTGAAGAAGATCTTCTGATTTTTGACATGTACCAAAAACAGTTAGCAGGTTGGCTAGAGCTCGAAAAGATTACGCGCATCAACATGCCAACTGGCTGTTTGAATCGTAAAGCTTTTAATGAAGATCTCGAATTCAGCAAACGAAGCATTAACGACAACCAAAATCAGATTTCTTTAATCATTATAGATATCAATGGCTTGAAAACGACGAATGATGCTCATGGACATGAAGTCGGGGATGAGCTGATACAATGCTGCGTAGACGTAATCAGCCACGAATTGACACCTGCCAGTAATCTATATCGTTTAGGTGGAGATGAATTTGCGGTGCTTACCTTAACGTCTGGTGAGTCGAATTCGCTCAATGTCGCAGAGATGGCTGAGCAGTTGTACATTGCTCAGGAGCAACAGACAATCGAGACCAAAACGGGTATCTCTATTCCTATCAGATTCTCGATTGGTGCAGCCTCTAGTGATTCAACAGACGTTGAGCAATTGTTCTCAGTCGCTGATGAGAATATGTATCAGCAAAAGCGTCATTATTACCAAACGTTGTCTGTGGTGGGGAAGTAATACCAATCACGCTGACAAATAGCTATCACGATTTTCGACGCCCATTAGAGCGAAACTGCTGTGGCGTGAGATTAAAATATGCTTTAAACGCTTTGATGTACGAAGAGTCGTTTTGATAGCCAACTTGGTCAGCAATACGTTGGATCGAGAGCTCTTCATCCAGCAAAGATAACGAATAAATCAGTCGGATTTGTTGTCTCCACAACTGAAATGACGTGTTGAACTCTTTTGAGAACAAGCGCGATAACGTTCGCTCCGATGCGCCGACTTTTTCTCCCCAATCTTTTAGCGAATAATCTAATATTGGTGAGTCTGTCAGCGCTTCGAATATCAGCTTCAAGCGCCTGTCTTCGGGTAGCAATAATTGAAAGGTTTGCACATTATCTTTCATTATTTGGTCGTGCAGAACCGCGAGCAAACGCGATACCTCATCATCACTCACCAATCCTTCGCACTGCCTTCGGATCTCTTGCAATAGTTCATTTAGAAATGGCGTGAGGGTAATGGTTCGCACTTCAGGCTCATATTCACTGCCAAAGGCAGGGTTAAGGTAGATGCCGACAAACGTCGTATGGCTCAATGCGATAGATTCATGTTGAATACCCGCAGGTACCAACAGCGCAGAAGTGTGCGGAACAAGATGCTGGTAGTGCTCGGTCTTAGTTTGCAATAAACCTTTGATTGGAAAGATCACTTGATGCCAAGTATGTTGGTGCATTGCATCGATGAAACCTTTAGGCATGTCGATGGTCTTTACTAGTGCTGGTGAGTTGGGGTTGGCAGCCATCATCTCGTTGGAAGTCATGACATCGGAGTGAGAATCTATTTGGCGGGTTGGCATTGTTAGTTGTCCTTACATCTCTACTCTGACATTGGCTTGTTAGGCTATCATGCTCGGCATAGTGAATGAAGTCGAGTGTGATGCCGTCTTACCTCATACAGTTCAGCAAGTATGTTTTCAGTAAGAAAGTTTCCATTAATAAGGAAGGGATATGAAGAAGTTAGGTGTAATCAACAGCGTATTGGTAGGTAAAACCGTTGCCTTTGCTCACGGTACACAGAGTGCCATCAACAAACAGGTTTTATCGGAACGTCAACACGCTACAGAGCTTGGTTTTACCAATGACGAACAAGGTGACCCTCGTTTTCATGGTGGCATTCAAAAAGCCCTTCATATCTACCCAAGCGAACACTACCCAGTTTGGGAAAAGGACTTGGGCAGCAAAACCATCTTCCAATCTGCAGGGGCATTTGGCGAGAATCTAAGCTCAAGTGGAGTGACTGAAGCGTCTATTTGTTTAAACGATAAGATTCGGATTGGTTCAACATTGTTGGAAGTTTCGCAAGGGCGTATGCCTTGTTGGAAGCTCAATGTGCGATTCGAGCAAAACGATATGGCAAGAAGACTGCAAGACACACTTCGAACTGGCTGGTATTTTCGAGTATTGGAAGAGGGCGATATTGGCGCAGGTGACGAGATTACTCTGTGTGAAAGATCATACCCTGATTGGTCGCTCGCGCGCATTATGGGCGCTGTCTTTACCGGAAGCCTAGATAGAGAAGAACTGAGTCAGATGGCTGAACTTCCTTTGGTCGAGTCTTGGGGGAAACTGGTTGAACGTCGTCTCGAAACGGGCGAAGTTGAAGATTGGGAGATGCGTTTGGTTGGGCCAACTGCCGTATAAACTCAGACGATAAAAATGATAAAGCCCACTTGTAAAAATAGTGGGCTTTAAAATGTGTAGGTTCTACTGAACGTCAGTTAGAGCCAGAAACTCTTCAGAGGCATCTCAGCGTCAAAGTGATGAGCAATTTGCGCTTGGAGAAGCTCGGCGGTCGCAATAGCGTCAGTTAATGCATGATGTGGCGTGTAGTCGGGTAGGTGGTATCGACGACGACTCTGACCTAGTCTGACTGAAGCTGGCTTCTTACCTTTTAGCTTATTCCACAAGCCACCAGCCAGTTTATTTTGGATCTGAGATTCAATCTCCAGTGTGTCGAGGACTGGGAACTCAATGCCTTCACCGAGTCGCACTTTCAATGCATTGTCCAAAAAGTCACGTTCGATACGACGATAGTGAACCACTGGGATATGTCCCGCCATTGACTCTAAGATCTCGCCCAACACTTCGCTAAGATCTGGCGCATCAATGATGTCATTGTGCGTGATGCCATGAATCACGACAGACTCTTCTTCTAACTTCTGTTTTGGTCTTAGCGTCCAGTGTTTGGCTTGTCGCAAGTAGATGCGATTGAGCGTAAATGGCACTAAACCAATGGTGATGATGCCGTCTTTGTTTGGGTTTAAACCCGTCGTTTCAAAGTCGACAGCCAAGAACATCACTTCTGAAAGTGGCGTATCAGGCGCAGGAAGAGGCTGGCTATAAAAGTGCTTTAAGCGCTCGTCTCTCGCTCGTTCCAGCTTCTGAGCAAACTTAAATGGCCAATCGACCGCAGGTGATCTGAATAGTTTGTTCATAGGCCCTACTTAAACTTGTTGCTGGCTTGATAACGGAACTTAAGGAAGTTTTGTGCATTACTTAATATTTGGAATGCATCCTTTAGGTTACGTCGTTCGAAGTCAGACAGGTTCTCTGGCTCGATGTTGTTATCAGGCTCGATGTTGTTGTCGACATCGTGTGCTTGGTGACGAATACGAACCAGAGAGATAAACTCCATCGCATCTTTCAAATCTTGAGCTCGGCCTTTTGGCAGAATACCTGCGTCAATAATGTCATCTAAGCGTTCGAAAGAGTTCTTGGAGCGAGACGCTACCGCGAGCGAGTGAACACGAATCAAATCGGCCAGTGGCGCAGTACCACGACGCTTAAGGTTGATTGAGTTGTTGTGGCGGCCATCTTTCTCCATCACGAAATCTTTGAAGAAACCGAGCGGCGGTGTACGGTTGAGTGCGTTACGTGCAAGACAGGCCAAGAAGCGATTGTTCTTACGTGCGCGTCGAACAATAAAGCTGTTCAATTGCTCAGCCCATTTCAGACGACCATAAACGCCATCTAAGTCGAAGAAGATTGAAGCATTCAACAGTGCTTTCGGGTTTGGATCATCAATCCAATCGGCAAAGCACTCTTCCCATTGACGACGAGTCATACGCCACGTTGGGTTAGTCGCCATGATGTCGCCAGTACAGTACACATAGCCACACTGATCTAAGCCATCACAAATAAAGGTCGACAGCTCCTCAAAGTACTTACCGTGCTTTTTCTCGTCGTAGGTATCATCAAGAATAATTGCGTTATCTTGGTCAGTAACCAGCAGTTGTTCATCTCGTCCCATTGAGCCGAGTGCGAGGAAACAGTAAGGAATAGGCGCCTTGCCCAATTTCTCTTCGCCCAGTTCGATAATTCGCTGCTTAAAGCTACGACCAATTACCGACATTGCGGTACCCACCATGTGGGCATTCGCATCTTCGTTAACTAAGCGCACAAAGCTGTCTTTCACTTGCTCGGAAAGCACCTTCAGATCTTCAATGCTTTGTTGTTGGAAGATACTACTTACCAATAACAGCGAGTTTTGAGACTCATAACGAACAATATCGGTCGCTTCGATAATCCCAATTGGCTTCTTATCTTTGAGTACTGGCAAATGGTGCACGTTGTAGCGAAGCATGGTCATCATGGCTTCGTATACATAGGCGTTGTGGTCGAGTGAGATAACCTCGGGTGTCATCACGCTGGATACTTCATCCGATGGGTCGAGACCTTCGGCGAGGACACGCGTACATAAATCTCGGTCGGTGATGATGCCAATCACGGGTGTTGAGTCATCTTCATCATCTTCAACGATATCTGGGTCGATGATCAGCAAAGAGGAAACATTATCTTGTGCCATCATGGTCGCGGCTTGCTGAATGGTGCGCGTTTTTTCGATCATTGGCGCTTCGCTGGTCAGCAGCGTTTTAACCTTGGATGTTGTTAGGTCGTTAGCGTCGTTGCTGTCTGAGTTGGCTTGGCGCAGTCGCGCGTTATCTTCTACTTCTACGAAATCGGCAAAGGAGTCATAGTTGTCGTAGAGCTCTTGGAAGATAGGCTCAGGAATACAGTAGAGCAGGGTATCTTCGGTCGCTTTAACAG
>NZ_JADDYK010000092.1:64141-68268 GCF_015163615.1 Vibrio sp. OPT18 | reverse complement strand
GAAACGCACCTTGTTGTTGGTCAGTAGGCCCATTTGACCGAACAAGTGGCCTTCATCAAGGCGGTTATAGAGTTCGCCTTTACGACGGTAGACTTCGACTTCGCCACTTCGAACGATGTACAAGTCATGTATTTGATCACCAAAGTGAATGATAGGGGTATCTTGGCGGTAATAAGAAATTTCCACGCTACTGGTCACTTTCGCCAACATCTCCTCAGGGAGTTCTGTGAAAGGGGGGTATTGTGCCAGAAAGTTTTGAATCTCTAATAACTCAGCATCCATAATGATCATCCATTGGTTTATATGATTTCATGGTACAACATTTGATAATATTTTGCCGTCACAAATCAATCTGTGAGCTAAAACCTTTTTAAAGTCTTATGGATAGACTAACCTTTCAATTAATGGAGTGACAGTTTAAGGATGATAGGAATGTCGAAGTGGAAGCTTAGTTTTGTATCTGCGGTTTTTATGTTTTCTCCAAGTTTGTGGGCGGACACTAACGCGGTGGATATTTTAGATTACGACCATATTTATGCCACGGCGCATTCGGGCAGTTTAAATGAAGATGCAGGCAGTAATAACAATGCCTCGTCGTATGGATTAGGCGTCAGTTACGCGATGACGGATGATTGGTTGTTGCTGGGAGACTACAGCGCACGCTTTATTCACCCTGATGACACCACAACTCGAATTGATACGCTGATGCCAGGTGTTGGTTACCGTTACAGCATTAAGAAAGATTTAGATATAGTGGCTTACTACCTGCTTGGTATCACTAAAGGTAAGGTTGAAGATAATGACACCAACCGAACTGAATCTTCAGACACTGAGTTCATCCAAGGGGTAAAAGCTGAGCTTAACTATGGCTTTGCGAAACGTTGGATAGCTAACGGGAGTGTGCAAGTGAATCGAAGTGACCTGTTTGATGAAGAGATCTATCACTTAGGTTTACGCTATCTAGTGACCAACAAGTTTGCGATTGGTGGGTCATACCAACATCGAGACGGTGAAGGTAAAATTCGTAGCGAACGAACCAATGAGCTGGGCGTGGAGTTTTTCTTAGAGTATTAACTTACAAAGCATCTAAACCTGAAAGTCGAGACACAAAAAAGCCAGCTTAATTGCTGGCTTTTGCATATCTATTGGTCTGCAAGTGCAGGTTTCACTTTACGATTAAAGAACCGCAGCGATACCTTTACATAGAGGACCCATGTTTGACTTAGTCATACCAGCAACACTGATACGGCCAGAACCAACAATGTAGATTGCGAATTCGTCTTTTAGGCGAGTTACTTGCTCTTTGCTTAGACCAGAGAAAGAGAACATGCCGTTTTGACGTTCGATGAATGTGAAGTCTGCATCAACACCTTCAGATTTCAGTGTTGTTACGAATAGTTCACGCATCTCTTGGATACGGTCACGCATTTCTGCTACTTCTGCTTCCCATTCAGCACGTAGGTCAGCATCACCAAGGATGTGAGTAACGACAGCACTGCCGTGTGCTGGTGGGTTAGAGTAGATAGAGCGGATAATGCTCTTAACTTGAGAGAATGCTGTTGTTGCTACGTCTGCTGATTCTGCAACCAGAGTGAATGCGCCAACACGCTCGTTGTACAAGCCGAAGTTCTTAGAGAACGAGCTAGCAACAAGGATCTCTTTGTTGTATTGAGCAAAAATACGTAGGCCAGCAGCATCTTCTTCAACGCCTTTTGCAAAACCTTGATAAGCAAAATCGAATAGAGGAAGCAGTTTCTTCTCAGCAACCAGTTTAGCAAGAACTTCCCACTCTTCAGTTGTTGGGTCGATACCTGTTGGGTTGTGACAGCAGCCGTGAAGAAGAACGATATCGCCTTCAGAAGCTTTCTCTAGGTCAGCAACCATGCCAGCGAAGTCTTTGTCTTTAGTTTCAGCGTTGTAGTAGCTGTATTGAGCAGTTTCGATACCTGCAGCAGCGAAAACACCGTTGTGGTTAGCCCAAGTTGGGTTACTGATCCAGATTTTCACATCACCCAGTTGGCGCTTGATGAATTCACCCGCTACGCGAAGTGCACCTGTACCACCTGGAGCTTGTGCTGTTTTAGCGCGCTGAGATGCTACGATCTCTGCGTCTGAACCGAAAAGAAGTTTCTGAACCGCTAGACCGTATTCAGCCGTACCTTCAATCGTTAGGTAAGATTTGGTTTTTTCGTTTTCAAGAAGTGCAGCTTCTGCTTTCTTTACTGTTTTAAGTACAGGCGTTTGACCATCTTCATTTTTGTAGATGCCAACACCAAGGTTGATTTTCTCTGCACGAGAGTCTTTTTTAAACTCTTCAGTAAGGCCGAGGATAGGATCGGCGGGAGCAGCTAACACTTTTTCAAACATAATCTTCATCCATGTCAATTGAGAGGGGATAGTATCTATGGGTAGTTATACCTGTATGGAATTTTTAAGACAATACGAAGTGAACAGAAAGGCTAAAAAAAATCCATTTCAATCAGATTTATTGACTAAAGAGGGTATTTGATAACAAAACACCCTACGGATTAACCTATAGGGTGCAAGAAGTTAGTGGTTTTTGAATAGATTACGCTGGTTGAGTAATAAAGCTTTCGCGCTCGAGTTCACTTGCGATATTTTTGCCATCTTTGTAGGTCGCGGCAATTGAAACAAACGCTTGTTCAACCGCTAGAAAGGCGTCGACAACTTGCGGATCAAAATGCGTCCCATTGCCCTCTAAGATGATCTGTTTAGCTTGTTCATGAGTAAAGGCTGGTTTGTAGACTCGCTTCGAGATGAGCGCATCATAAACATCGGCCAATGCCATCAAACGACCCGATAGAGGAATATCTTCCCCCGACAACTGATTAGGGTAACCGCTGCCATTCCATTTCTCGTGGTGAGTCAGAGATATCTCCTTTGCAACTCTTAAGAAAGAGCTACTTCCCAGCTGCTTTTCTGCAATAGATAAGGCTTCAGCACCAATCGCGGGGTGACCTTTCATTATCTCAAACTCTTCGTCCGTCAATTTACCCGGTTTCAATAACACGCTATCAGGCACACCGACTTTGCCCACGTCGTGCAAAGGTGCAGATTTGTAAAGCAACTCGATGTAGTTTGGTGTTAACAAGCTTGAGTGGGTTTCTGATTTGCTGAGCTCTTGTGCGAGTACTTTGACGTACTCTTGAGTTCTGAGGATATGAGCGCCCGTTTCATTGTCTCGAGATTCAGCCAATGCCGATAAGCTCACAATAGCCACGTCACGTGTGGTTTTGACTTCGTTTTGCGCAGTTTCAAGGCTATCAAGCATGGTATTGGTCATAGATGCCATTGAGCCAAGCTCGTTGTAGCCGAAAATAGGTAAGCGAACGCCTTGCTCGCCATTGGTGACTTTGTTTAATGCGTGCTCTTGGCTTAGGAGAATGCGCTTAATTAGCTTGCTCCAAAGCGTCATGATGGTAATCGCGTAGCCACCCAGTACCACAGCCAAATAAATAAACTCTTTGATCACGCTGATCTTGCCGGTGCCGTCCAATAAGCGGTCAGGGTTATGTTCTAACCAGAAGATGTCTTTGACAGCAATCATCGTCAACATAGTCGTCAGTGTGACCAGAAGCACGATAACCAAGCCTATCATCTGCTTGACCAGTGAACTTCTTTCACCAACCAGTTGGAAGTCGAATTGTCCAGTCGTCTCCATTTTATCCATTTGGCTGAGCTTAGCGTTCAATTGAAGAATGGTTCCGGTAAAGAAGCCGAATAGACTCATTCCAAACAGCACCTTCAAATTGCTATCTATGGTGAATTCATAGCTTAAGTTGTAGTAGAGCGCGAAAGGCACACTTGCAACAAAAAATAGCAGGGTATCGAGTTGCGCGAATCGGCCTTGCTTGACCAAGGTATGTTGCGCCAATAGGTAACGACGTGCGAGCCATAATAAGATAAACACAATACTGACTTGTGTGAAAATCTCTAACGTCGTTAAGCTCTCGAGCATAGGACACACCCGGCTGCCATAGGTGCCAAACAGCACGCCAGCAATGACGTATAACTTAGTCGTTAGCGATTGATTGTAATTTGAAGTATCCATCGATAAGCCTTTGTTCTCATTCTTATTAGATTCACGCATTCATTGATTCACGACT